>NZ_JBWKYW010000028.1:0-83674 GCF_059423965.1 Variovorax sp. GW458-11-26-14-LB1 | reverse complement strand
CCGATGACCACCGACGACACCGCTTTCTCCCCCTCCGCCCCACCCATCGGCCTCGCCGCGCTCGAACGCCGGCTCGCCCAGGACCTCGACTACCTCGGCTGGCCCGCCCGCGCCTGGGTGCCGCCGCGCCAGGTCGACGGCGAACCCGTGCTCGACGTGGCCATCATCGGCGGCGGCCAGGCCGGGCTGGCCGCGGCGGGCGCGCTGGCGCAGCAGGGCATCCGCGCCGTGGTCTTCGACCGCGCGCCGGCCGGGCGCGAAGGCCCCTGGGCCACCACGGCGCGCATGGAAACCCTGCGCTCGCCCAAGGAGCTCACGGGCCCGGCGCTGGGGCTGCCCTCGCTGACCTTCCGTGCCTGGTTCGAGGCCCAGTTCGGCACCGAGGCCTGGGCCGCGATGGACAAGATCCCGCGCCTGCAATGGATGGACTACCTGGTCTGGTACCGCCGCGTGATGGGCGTGGACGTGCGCAACGACACCGCTGTTACTGGCCTGCAACCGTTGCCCGACGCCAGCGCCGTGCGCCTGGACCTGCGCACGCCCGAGGGCGAGCGCCGCGTGCTGGCGCGCCGCGTCGTGCTGGCCACCGGCCGCGACGGCCTGGGCGGCCCGGCCGTGCCGGCGTTCGTGGACGGCCTGCCGCGCGCCAAGTGGGCGCATTCCTCCGACGAGATGGACTACGGCCGCCTGAAGGGCCTGCGCGTGGGCGTGGTCGGCGCGGGCTCCTCGGCCATGGACAGCGCCGCCACCGCGCTCGAAGCCGGCGCGCACAGCGTCGAGCTGCTGATCCGCCGGCCCGACCTGCCGCGCGTCAACAAGGGCAAGGGCGCCGGCGTGCCGGGGCTCACGCAGGGGCACTACGACCTGCCTGACGAGCTGAAATGGCGCATCCGCCACTACATCAACGTGCTGAACGTGCCGCCGCCGCACGGCAGCACGCTGCGGGTGTCGCGGCACGCCAACGCCTTCTTCAACTTCGGCTGCCCCATCCTGGCCGTGGCGCCGCAGGGCGAGGTGCTGCGTGTCACCACGCCCAAGGGCGACTTCGAGTTCGACTTCTTAATTGTGTCGACCGGTTTCCAGGTCGACTGGGCCGCCCGCCCCGAATTCGCGGGCATTGCCGCCCACATCCGCACCTGGAAAGACCGTTTCACGCCCGCGCCCGGAGACGAAGACCGCGAGCTGGCCGATTCGCCCGACCTCGGGCCGGCCTTCGAATTCCAGGAAAACGCGCCCGGCGCCTGCCCGGGCCTCGCGCGCATCCACTGCTTCTGCTACCCGGCGGCGCTGTCGCACGGCACGGTGTCGGGCGACATTCCCGCCATCAGCGACGGCGCGCGGCGCCTGGCGGCGGGGCTCGCCAGCCTGTTCTACCGGGAAGACGCGGCCCACCACTGGGCGAATCTGGAGGCCTACAGCGAGCCGGAACTGTTCGGCGACGAGTGGACGCCCGCCCCGCCGCCGCAGGAAAGGGCCTGATTCCGGCATGGGGCCGGGGGGACGATCACGCACGGCGCGATAATCCGCCTTCCCGGCCGCCGTCGAGCCGGGCCCTGCCGAGATGTCATGAACCCCAGCTACAAACCCAGCGACGTCGAGTCCGCTGCCCAGGCGCAATGGCGCGCCGCCGATGTCTACCGTGTCACCGAGGACGCGAGCCGCAAGAAGTACTACGCCTGCTCGATGCTGCCGTACCCGAGCGGCAAGCTGCACATGGGCCACGTGCGCAACTACACGATCAACGACATGCTCACGCGCTACCTGCGCATGAGCGGCTACAACGTGCTGATGCCCATGGGCTGGGACGCCTTCGGCCTGCCGGCCGAGAACGCGGCACTGAAGAACGGCGTGCCGCCGGCCAAGTGGACCTACGAGAACATCGCCTACATGAAGGGCCAGCTCCAGGCCATGGGCCTGGCGATCGACTGGAGCCGCGAGATCGCCACCTGCGATCCGAGCTACTACAAGTGGAACCAGTGGCTGTTCCTGAAGATGCTCGAGAAGGGAATCGCCTACCGCAAGACCCAGGTCGTGAACTGGGACCCGGTCGACCAGACCGTGCTGGCCAACGAGCAGGTGATCGACGGCAAGGGCTGGCGCACCGGCGCCACGGTCGAGCGCCGCGAGATCCCCGGCTACTACCTGAAGATCAGCGACTACGCCGAAGAACTGCTCGAGCACACCCAGCACAAGCTGCCGGGCTGGCCCGAGCGCGTCAAGCTGATGCAGGAAAACTGGATCGGCAAGAGCGAAGGCCTGCGTTTCGCGTTCACGCATGACATCCGGGACGCGAGCGGCAAGCTGATCCAGGACGGCCGCATGTACGTGTTCACCACGCGCGCCGACACCATCATGGGCGTCACCTTCTGCGCCGTCGCGCCCGAGCACCCGCTCGCCGCGCATGCCGCCACGCTCGATCCCAAGGTCGCGGCCTTCATCGAGGAATGCAAGGGTGGCGGCACGACCGAGGCCGAGCTGGCCACGCAGGAGAAGAAGGGCGTGCCCACGGGCCTGACCGTGAAGCACCCGATCACCGAGGAGCAGGTGCCGGTCTGGGTGGGCAACTACGTGCTCATCGGCTACGGCGACGGCGCCGTGATGGGCGTGCCCGCACACGACGAGCGCGACTTCGCCTTCGCCAACAAGTACGGCATCGAGATCATCCAGGTCGTGCTGGTCGACGACGAGCCGCACTTCGACTATCACAAGTGGCAGGACTGGTACGGCGACAAGCAGCGCGGCGTGACCATCAACTCCGACAACTTCAGCGGCATGACCTACAAGGAGGCCGTGGCCGCCGTGGCGCATGCGCTGGGCCAGAAGGACCTGGGCGAGCTGCAGACCACCTGGCGCCTGCGCGACTGGGGCGTGAGCCGCCAGCGCTACTGGGGCACGCCGATCCCGATCATCCATTGCGAAGAACACGGCGCGGTGCCGGTCCCTGAAAAGGACCTGCCCGTGGTGCTGCCGACTGACTGCGTGCCTGACGGCTCGGGCAACCCGCTGGCCAAGCACGAAGGCTTCCACGCCGGCGTGGTGTGCCCGGTGTGCGGCAAGGCCGCGCGGCGCGAGACCGACACGATGGACACCTTCGTCGATTCGTCGTGGTACTTCATGCGCTACTGCGACCCGACCAACGACAAGGCCATGGTCGCCGAGGGCGCCGACTACTGGATGCCGATGGACCAGTACATCGGCGGCATCGAGCACGCGATCCTGCACTTGCTGTACGCGCGCTTCTGGACCAAGGTCATGCGCGACCTGGGCCTGGTGAAGGCCGACGAGCCCTTCGCCAAGCTGCTCACGCAGGGCATGGTGCTCAACCACATCTTCTACAAGCGCAACGAGAAGGGCGGCAAGGACTACTTCCCGCCCCTCGAAGTCACGGCGGTGCTCGACGCGCAGGGCCGCATCACCGGCGGCACGCTGGCCGACGGCACCAAGGTCGAGTACGGCGGCGTGGGCAAGATGGGCAAGAGTGAGCGCAACGGCGTCGACCCGCAGGACCTGATCGAGAAGTACGGCGCCGACACCGCGCGCCTGTACACCATGTTCACCGCACCGCCCGAAGCCACGCTCGAGTGGAACGACGCGGCCGTCGAAGGCAGCTACCGCTTCCTGCGCCGCGTGTGGAACTACGGCGTGGCCCAGGCCGACGTGGCACCGGTGGCGCTTGCCGGCCAGAGCTTCGGCAAGCCCGCCCAGGCGCTGCGCCGCGAGGTGCACACCGTGCTGCGCCAGATCGACTACGACTACCAGCGCATGCAATACAACACGGTGGTGTCGGGCGCGATGAAGCTGCTCAACGCGCTCGAAGGCTTCAAGCCCGACGGCAGCGCGGGCGACGCGGCCGCCGCGCGCGAGGGCTTCGGCATCCTGCTGCGTTGCCTGTACCCGGCCACGCCGCACATCGCGCACCAGCTGTGGCAGCAGCTCGGCTACGACAAGGCATCGGGCGACCTGCTCGACGCGCCCTGGCCCGTGGTCGACGTGGCCGCGCTGGCGCAGGACGAGGTCGAGCTCATGCTGCAGGTCAACGGCAAGCTGCGCGGCAAGCTGCTGGTGCCCGCCGGTGCCTCGAAGGACGAGATCGAGCGGCTGGCGCTCGCCTGCGACGACTTCGTCCACTTCGCCGAAGGCGCGCCGCCCAAGCGCGTGATCGTGGTGCCCGGGCGCCTGGTCAACGTGGTCATCTGAACCCGACACTGCAGAACGACGGAAACGACAGACGCATGAACATTCGCAATGCCTCGCAGCCGCGCCGCGGCTTTCTCCTGGGCCTCGGCGTGGCAGGCGCTTCGCTGGCCCTGTCCGGCTGCGGCTTCGCGCTGCGCAAGGCGCCGAACTTCGCGTTCAAGACGCTGTCGCTCGAAGGCAATACGGCGCTCATCAACCAGCTGCGGCGCGAGCTGCGCGCGGCCGGCAACGTGACGCTGGTGCCCAAGGAAGAGGCCAGCACCGCCGACGCTGTGCTCGTCGTGCTGGGCGAGGACCGCGACCGCTTCGTGATCTCGACCAACTCCGCCGGCCTGCTGCGCGAATTGCAGCTGCGCCTGCGCGTGCGCTTCAGCCTGCGCACGCCGGGCGGCAAGGAATTGCTGGCCGCGTCCGAGGTCTCGCAGACGCGCGACCTGAGCTTCAACGAAACCAACGCGCTGGCCAAGGAAGGCGAGGCCGACCTGCTGTTCCGCGACATGCAGGCCGACATCGCGCAGCAGCTGATGCGCCGGCTGGCCGCGGTGCAGTCCCTGTAAGCGTCGCTTCCGTTCTTTTTTCAATGCAACTTGCCAGTGCCCAGCTCGGCGCCCACCTGCAAAAGGGCCTGAAGCCGCTTTACACGATCCACGGCGACGAGCCGCTGCTCGCGCAGGAGGCGGCCGACGCCATCCGCGCCGCCGCGCGTGCCCAAGGCCACACCGAGCGCAGCTCGTACACCGTGGCCGGCGCGCACTTCGACTGGAGCGCGGTGCTGGCTGCGGGGGGCTCGCTCTCGCTGTTCGCCGACAAGCAGATCGTCGAGATCCGCATTCCCTCGGGCAAGCCCGGCAAGGACGGCAGCGTCGCGCTGCAGCAGCTGGCCGAGGGCGCGCCCGGCAACGACAGCACGCTCACGCTGGTGATGCTGCCGCGCCTGGACAAGGCCACGCGCACCGGCGCCTGGTTCTCGGCGCTGGAAAACAACGGCGTGAGCATCCAGGTCGACCCGATCGAGCGCGCCGCGCTGCCGCAATGGATCGCGCAGCGCCTGGGGCTGCAGAACCAGCGGGTGATGCCCGGCGACGAAGGCCAGCGCACGCTGCAGTTCTTTGCCGACCGCGTCGAAGGCAACCTGCTCGCCGCGCACCAGGAAATCCAGAAGCTCGCGCTGCTGCACCCGGCGGGCGAGCTGAGCTGGGAGCAGGTCGAGGGCGCCGTCAACAACGTGGCGCGCTACGACGTGTTCAAGCTGTCCGAGGCCGTGCTGGCCGGCAACCCGCAGCGCGTGGCGCGCATGCTCGACGGCCTGCAGGCCGAGGGCGAGGCCGAGGTGCTGGTGCACTACACGATCGCTGAAGACATCCGCGCCCTCAAGCGCGTGAAAGACGCCATGGCCGCCGGCCGCCCGCTGCCGATGGCGCTGCGCGAGAACCGCATCTGGGGCCCGCGCGAGCGCGCCTTCGAACGCGTGCTGCCGCGCCTGGACGACCGCATGCTGACCCGGCTGCTGCGCGCGGCCCACCTGGTCGACGGCATCTGCAAGGGCCTGAAGCAGCCCGACTGGCCCGCCAGCGGCTGGCAGGCGCTGCAGCGGCTGGCGCTGATGCTGTGCCGCGCCTGCAGCACGGCCGCGGCGCCGCGTCGCGCCTGACGTCGATCGCCATCAAAAGGCCCGCGTCAGCCGGGCCGAAGGTCCGCGTGGGAAAATGTCCGCTATGAACGCGTTCAACGTCAGCGAGCACATGCAGACCCTCGGTCTGCAAGCCAAAGCCGCTGCATTCCTCATGGCCCGTGCGGATGCAGCTACCAAAAACAGAGCACTGAAAGCGCTGGCCCGGCGCCTGCGCGAAGCCGGCCCCGCGCTGGCCGTCGCCAACGAGAAAGACCTGGCCCGCGCCACGGCCGCCGGCCTGTCGGCCCCGATGGTCGACCGGCTCAAGCTCACGCCCAAGGTCCTGGAGACCGTGGCCGAGGGCTGCGAGCAGCTCGCCGGCATGGCCGACGTGATCGGCGAGATCATCGGCATGAAGCAGCAGCCCAGCGGCATCCGCGTGGGCCAGATGCGCGTGCCGATCGGCGTCTTCGGCATGATTTACGAGAGCCGCCCCAACGTGACCATCGAGGCTGCGAGCCTGGCGATCAAGTCGGGCAACGCCGCCATCCTGCGCGGCGGCTCGGAAGCCATCGACTCGAACAAGGCGCTGGCGCTGCTGGTGTCCGAGGCGCTGGCCGAAGCCGGCCTGCCGGTCGATGCGGTGCAACTGGTGCAGACCACCGACCGCGAGGCCGTGGGCCAGCTGATCGCCATGCCCGAATTCGTCGACGTGATCATTCCGCGCGGCGGCAAGGGCCTGATCGAGCGCATCAGCCGCGACGCCAAGGTGCCGGTCATCAAGCACCTGGACGGCAACTGCCACGTCTACGTGGACGACACGGCCGAGTTCGACATGGCGCTGCGCATCGTCGACAACGCCAAGACCCAGAAGTACAGCCCCTGCAACGCCGCCGAAGGCCTGCTGGTGGCGGCCTCGGTGGCCGACCACTTCCTGCCCGAGATCGCCGCCATCTTCGCCGCCAAGGGCGTCGAGATGCGCTGCGACCCGGCCGCCGCCGCGATCCTGCGCGCCAGCGAGGCGCACCATCCGCAGGCGAAGGTGATCGACGCGGTCGAGTCCGACTGGTCCGAGGAGTACCTGGCCGCCGTCATCAGCATCAAGGTGGTGGCGGGGCTGGACGAGGCCATTGCGCACATCAACCGCTACTCGAGCCACCACACCGACGCCATCGTCACGCGCGACCACATCAACGCCCAGCGCTTCCTGCGCGAGGTCGATTCGGCCAGCGTGATGGTGAATGCGAGCACGCGCTTCGCGGACGGTTTCGAGTACGGGCTGGGCGCCGAAATCGGCATCAGCACCGACAAGTTCCACGCGCGCGGCCCGGTCGGCATCGAAGGCCTGACCTCGCTCAAGTACGTGGTGCTGGGGCAGGGCGAAGTCCGCGGTTAATCGGGGTCCGAAGGGCCGGGGCCATCGGGCCGGCGGCGCGGCGAGGCCCGTGCCGCGGTGTTCTTGCAACGTGTGTTGTGGATTGGGGTGCTTTGTTCTCTTTGGCTGCTTGTCATCGGGCGCGCCATCCCCAAATCCTACAATTCCACTCCACCTTTAAGCACAAAACCAACAAGGCCGCTGCATGGTTCCGCATCTCGTCACTGCCCTGACCGGCCCGATCAACGAACTGGAGCAGCGGGTGCTCGACTCGATGCCCGCCATCGAGCGCTGGTTCCGCCTCGAGTGGATGGAGCACACGCCGCCGTTCTACAGCGCCGTCGACATCCGCAACGCGGGCTTCAAGCTGGCTCCGGTCGACACCAACCTGTTTCCGGGCGGCTGGAACAACCTCACCAAGGAAATGCTGCCGCTGGCGGTGCAGGCCGCGCAGGCGGCCATCGAGAAGATCTGTCCGGAGGCGCGCAACCTGCTCGTCATTCCTGAAAATCACTCGAAAAACACCTTTTATCTCGCCAACGTCGCGCAACTGGTGCGCATCTTCCACATGGCGGGCCTGAATGTGCGCATCGGCTCGATCGATCCGGCCATCAAGTCGCCCAAGAAGATCGAGCTGCCCAACGGCGAGACCGTGACGCTCGAACCGGTGGTGCGTTCCAAGCGCCGCCTGGGCCTGAAGAACTTCGATCCCTGCACAATTTTGCTCAACAACGAGCTTTCTGCAGGAACGCCCGGCATCCTCGAAGACCTGCACGAGCAGTACCTGCTGCCGCCGCTGCACGCGGGCTGGTCGGTGCGTCGCAAGAGCAACCACCTGCACAGCTACGAAGAGCTGTGCAAGCGCTTCGGCAAGCTGCTGGGCATCGACCCGTGGCTCATCAACCCGATCTACGCGCGCGCCGAAGGCGTCGACGTCGCCGAGGGCCGCGGCATCGACGTGCTCACCAGCCATGTCGACGCGGTGCTCACCAAGGTGCGCCGCAAGTACAAGGAATACGGCATCAACGAGAAGCCCTTCGTGGTCGTCAAGGGCGGCCACAGCGGCAGCGGCAGCCCGGGCGTCGTGACCGTGCGCGACGCCAAGGAGGTCGAGGCGCTGATCGGCAAGTCGCGCACCGCCACCTCGTCGCCCGCCAAGACCAGCGCCGGGCGCGACCTGCGCGAGCCCACCGAGCTGATCGTGCAGGAAGGCGTGCTGACCAACGAGCGCGTGCACAACGGCGTGGCCGAGCCGGTGGTCTACATGATGGACCGCTACGTGGTGGGCGGCTTCTACCGCGTGCACGCCGAACGCGCCGCCGACGAGAACCTCAAGCAGCCGGGCGCCAGCTACGTGCCGCTGGCCTTCTCGGAAAGCGCGCAGCTGCCGCAGCCGGGCGCCAAGCCCGGCGCCAGCGCCCCCAATCGTTTTTACATGTATGGCGTGGTGGGCCGCCTGGCCATGGTCGCGGCCAGTTACGAGATGGAAGCGACCGATCCGGACGCCGAAATCTACGAATGAGCGGCGGGGGCGGGTTGCGGCGTCGGCGGGCAACGGCAAAATAGCGGCCCCACAGCAACGGAACCAAAAGGGCGGAGGGATGCGCGGCGCGGCCGCGGCACCCCGGCGTGACTGACGCGTCGATCATTGCGAGCCAACCTTTTCCCATCGACCCCCGTGTCAGCCCCCAAAAACATCTCTGCCGGCCTCATCGTCGGCGCCATCGGCGTCGTCTATGGCGACATCGGCACCAGCGTTCTCTATGCGGTCAAGGAAGTCTTCGGTCACGGCCATGTGCCGTTCACCGTGGAGAACGTCTACGGCATCCTGTCGATGTTCTTCTGGACCCTCACGGTCATCGTCTCGATCAAGTACGTCGTGCTCGTGCTGCGCGCCGACAACGAAGGCGAGGGCGGCCTGGTCGCGATGCTCGCGCTGGCCTCCCAGGCCGTGGCCGACAAGCCGAGGCTGCGCCAGCTGCTGCTCATCGTCGGCATCTTCGGCACCTCGCTCTTCTATGGCGACGGCGTGATCACGCCGGCCATCTCGGTGCTCTCGGCGGTCGAGGGCCTGGAGGTGGTGTCGCCGCACTTCAAGCATTACGTGATCCCGATCACGCTGGTCGTGCTGTTCTGCCTGTTCGCGGTGCAAAAGCGCGGCACGGCGGGCATCGGCAAGTTCTTCGGCCCGGTCACGCTGGCGTGGTTCGCGGCCATCGCCGTGCTGGGCGTGTGGCAGATCGCGCACCACCCCGAGATCATCAAGGCGCTGAACCCCTGGTACGCGCTGAAGTTCATCTGGGACAACCCGGGCACCAGCTTCATCCTGCTGGGCGCCATGGTGCTGTGCGTGACCGGCGCCGAGGCGCTGTACGCCGACCTGGGCCACTTCGGCAAGAAGCCGATCCGCATCGCGTGGTTCTCGGTCGTCATGCCGGCGCTCACGCTCAACTACCTGGGCCAGGGTGCGCTGCTGCTGGAGAACCCCGAGGCCGTGAAGAACCCGTTCTTCATGATGGCGCCTGAATGGGCCCTCATTCCGCTGGTGCTGCTGGCCACGCTCTCGACGGTGATCGCCTCGCAGGCGCTCATCACCGGCGCCTTCAGCGTCACGCGCCAGGTGATCCAGCTGGGCTACCTGCCGCGCCTGAACATCGAGCACACCAGCGTGCGCACGGCCGGACAAATCTACATCCCGCTGGTCAACTGGGGCCTGTTCGTCGCCATCGTGATGGCGGTCGTGATGTTCCGCACCTCGAGCAGCCTGGCCGCGGCCTACGGCATCGCCGTGACCACCGACATGCTGATCACCACGATCCTGACCTTCTTCGTGATCCGCTACGCGTGGAAGCTGCCGCTGGCGCTGTGCATCGCCTCGACCGCGATCTTCTTCGTCGTCGACTTCCTGTTCTTCGCCTCGAACCTGCTCAAGCTGTTCGAAGGCGGCTGGTTCCCGCTCTTGATCGGCGGCGCGGTGTTCACGCTGATGGTCACCTGGAAGGAAGGCCGCCGCCTCATGGGCGAGGCGCAGCATGCCGACGCGATCGACCTGAAGTCCTTCCTCGGCTCGGTGTTCATGAGCCCGCCCGCGCGCGTCGACGGCACGGCCGTGTTCCTCACGGCCGAGCCGGGCGTGGTGCCCAACGCGCTGCTGCACAACCTCAAGCACAACAAGGTGCTGCACGAGCAGAACATGTTCGTCACCGTGCGCAACCACGAGGTGCCCTGGATTCCGATGGACAAGCGCATCGAGATCGAGGCGCTGGGCAACCACTGCTGGCAGGTGATCGTGCACTACGGCTTCAAGAACGACATCGACCTGCCGCGCGCGCTCGACAACGCACGCATGCGCGGCTGCCAGCTCGAGCCGATGACGACCAGCTACTTCCTCTCGCGCGACGTCGTGATCCCCACGCTGGGCAGCGGCATGGCGCCCTGGCGCGAGAAGCTGTTCGCGCAGATGCACCACAACGCGAGCGGCGCGGCGGCCTTCCTGGGCCTGCCGAACAACGCCGTGGTCGAGCTCGGCTCCAAGATCGAGATTTAGGCTCGCCCCCAGGCTACGCGCACTTCGTGTCGCTTCGCCAACCCCCTACCGGGGGCAACACCTGCGGCCCGGCAAAGCCGGTTCCGCGGTGTTTCTGGCGAAGAGATGTCGCGGGCAGAATCGCGGCATGCGATTCTTCAAGGACCTGAGCCTTTCGGCCTTCACCGCGGGCTTCGTCGCCGTGCTCGTGGGTTTCACGAGTTCGGTGGCCATCGTGTTCCAGGCCGCCCAGGCCTTCGGCGCCACGCCCGAGATGGCGGCCTCGTGGATGTGGGCGCTGGGCATCGGCATGGGGCTGGCCTCGGCGCTGCCTTCGCTGTGGTGGCGCAAGCCCGTCATGATTGCCTGGAGCACCCCCGGCGCGGCCGTGCTGGCCGTGGCCGGCGCGGGTTACGGCATGGGCGAGGCGGTGGGCGCCTTCATCGCCTGCGCGGTGCTGATCGTGCTCGCGGGCGCCACGGGTTGGTTCGAGCGCGTGATGAACAAGATCCCGATGGCCATCGCCTCGGCGCTTTTGGCCGGCGTGCTCGCGCGCTTCGGCATCTCGGCCTTCACGGCGGCGCAGACCGCGTTGCCGCTGGTGCTGCTGATGCTCGCCACCTACCTCCTGGGCAAGCGCCTGCTGCCGCGCTACGCGGTGCCGCTCACGCTGCTGGTGGCCATCGCCTTCACGGCCGCGCGTGGCGAGCTGGCATGGTCTTCCGTGCACTTCTCGCTCACCTGGCCGGTGTTCACGGTGCCGGTGTTCACCTGGCAGGCCATCGTGAGCCTGGCGCTGCCGCTGTTCGTCGTGACCATGGCCTCGCAGAACCTGCCCGGCGTGGCGGCGATCCGCGCCAGCGGCTACAGCGACCTGCCGGTCAGCAAGCTCATCACGATCAGCGGCCTCGCCACGCTGGTGCTCGCGCCCTTCGGCGCCTTCGCGCTCAACCTGAGCGCCATCACGGCCGCCATGTGCATGGGCCGCGAGGCGCACGAAGACCCGGCGCGGCGCTACACGGCGGCCGTGAGCTGCGGCGCCATCTACGTGGTGATCGGCCTGTTCGGCGCGGCCGTCACGGGCCTGCTCACGGCCTTTCCCAAAGAGCTGGTCGCGGCCATCGCCGGGTTGGCGCTGCTGGGCACCATCGGCGGCGGGCTGGCCGCGGCGGTGCGCGACGAGGCGCACCGCGAGGCCGCGCTCATCACCTTCCTGGTCACGCTCTCGGGCGTGACGCTGGCCGGCATCGGCTCCGCCTTCTGGGGCGTGGTGGCCGGCGCGGTGGCGCTGGCGGTGCAGCAGGTCGGCCGCGCACAGGTGCCAGTTGAAAAAGCCCCGGCCGGCAAGGACATCGCCGCTTCCGGCAACATGCCGCCAGAAACCCCCTCCACAGCCGCCGCTCCCGGCGCCGGAAAGAACGCCTGATGAAAAACATCCTCTTCGTCGCCGACCCGCTCGATCACTTCAAGATCTACAAGGACACGACCTTCTCGATGATGCGCGAGGCCCAGCGCCGCGGCCACCGCATCGCGGCCTGCCTGCCGCAGGACATCCAGTGGAAGTCCGGCGGGCGCGTCTCGGCCGTGGTGCAGCAGATCACGCTCACCGGCGACGCGAAGGACTGGTACCACGTCGACATCATCGAATCGAAGGCGCTGAAGGACTTCGACGCCGTGCTGATGCGCAAGGACCCGCCCTTCGACGCCGAGTACATCTACTCGACGCACCTGCTGCAGCAGGCCGAGCGCGAGGGCGCGAAGGTGGTCAACTCGCCGCGCGCGCTGCGCGACCACCCCGAGAAGCTCGCGATCATGGAGTTTCCGCAGTTCGTCACGCCCACGCTGGTCACGCGCAGCGCGCAGGCCGTGCGCGACTTCCATGCCGAGCACGGCGACATCATCCTCAAGCCGCTCGACGGCATGGGCGGCATGGGCATCTTCCGCGTGAAGCAGGACGCGCTGAACCTCGGCTCCATCGTCGAGACGCTCAACAAGGACGGCGCCGAAACCATCATGGTGCAGCGCTTCGTGCCCGAGGTGACGCAGGGCGACAAGCGCATCCTGATCATCGCGGGCGAGCCGGCGCCCTTCGTGCTGGCGCGCATTCCGCAGGGCACCGAGGTGCGCGGCAACCTCGCGGCCGGCGGCAAGGGCGTGGCCCAGCCGCTCACGGCGCGCAACCGCGAGATCGCCGAAGCGATCGGCAAGGTGCTGGCGCCGCGCGGGCTGCTGCTGATCGGGCTCGACGTGATCGGCGACTCGGTCACCGAGATCAACGTGACCAGCCCGACCTGCTTTCAGGAGATCACCGAACAGACCGGCTTCGACGTGCCGAAGATGTTCATCGATGCGCTCGAGGCGCACCTGGCCTCGGCCTGATCAGAAGTCGACCGACGCCGACAGCGTGAAGGTGCGCGGCGCGCCGAGCACCAGGTAGCCGTTGTTCGGGTAGCCGCCGACCGAGGCCCAGTAGTTCCGGTTGGTCAGGTTGTCGATGCGCGCACGCAGCGTCACCAGCTTGCCGGCCACCTCGGTGAGGTAGCGCGCGCCGACATCGAAGCGCGTCCAGCCGGGCACGCGCAGCGTGTTGGCGGCGTCCGCGTAGCTCGGGCCCGTGGCCACCACGCGGCCGTCCAGCGACAGGCCGCGCACGCCCGGCACGTCCCATTCCACGCCCAGGGTGCCTTGCGTCTTCGCGATGCCGATGACGCGGCGGCCGTCGGTCGTGGCGTCGCCCGTGGCGCGCTGCTTGGCGTCCAGGAAGGTGATGCCGCCCATCAGGCGCACGCCCTTGGCCGCTTCGCCGAAGGCGGTCAGCTCCAGGCCCTGGTGGCGGTCGCGGCCTTCGGCCACGTAGTAGCCGGCGCTGTTGACGAGGGCGCGCGGCTTGTCGGTCGTGAAGAAGGCCAAGCCGCCGCCGATGCGGCCGCCGTCGAACTTGATGCCGATCTCTTTCTGCTTGGACACATAGGGCGACAGCTGCGTGCCCGCGTTGCGCACGGCGCCGCCGGTCGACACCGTGGGCGCGGTGTCGCCCTTGCTCAGGCCCTCGATGTAGTTCGCGTACAGCGACACCTGCGGCTGCAGCTTGAACACGAAGCCGGCCATCGGGCTGGTGCGGCTCTTCTCATAGGCGGTGGGCTTGCCGGTGTCGTAGGCGAAGTCGGTGCTTTCCAGCTTCTGGCGCCGCACGCCGAGCGTGAGCTGCGCGCGGTCGTCCAGGAAGGACAGCGTGTCGCCGATCGCCAGGCTGCTCAGGCGCGTCTGCGTCAGCAGCGCGGGGTTGTCCATGTCGTTGCCACGGAACGCGCTCGCCGTGTAGGCCGGGATCGGGTAGCCGACGGGTGCGTACAGGTTGGTCTTCAGGGGGTTGAAGAAGTCCCACTTGTAGGCGTTCTTCTCCTTGAGCTGGTAGTACGAGTACGAGGCCACCACCGTGTGGTTCACCGGGCCGGTCGTGAACTTGCCGCGCACGCCGGCTTCGGCCGTGCGGGTGCTGTCCTGGCGCTGGTTCTCGAAGCGCGACATGTTGCCCATGCCGAGGTTGTTCGTGAGCGTGAGGCCGGCCAGCGCATTGCCTTCGTGGCTCTTGCGCGCGCCGCCGGCGATCCAGGCGGTCACGTTGTCGGTGAGGTCGTACTCGCCGCGCAGCGAGCCGAAGGTGTCGCGCTCGTTGGAGTAGGTCCAGGGCTGCGCGTAGTTCAGCTGGTTGTCGGGCGCCGACGGCACGCGCGTCACGCCGGCGCCGAGCGTCACGTTCGGGCGCGTGCGCGTGAGCCGGTGCTCCTGGTGGCCGAGGTCCGCCGAGATGCGCGCGTTGCGGCTGCGCCAGTCGAAGCCGACCGAGGCCACGTCGAGCTTCACCTGCTCGGCGTCCACGCCGGTGCCGCCGTCGCGGTGGGCCGCGTTCAGGCGCACGCCCAGGCTCTGGTCGGGCCCGAAGCGGCGCGCGATGTCGGTCGACACATAGCTCTGCGAGCCGCTGGCCGTGCCGAGCGTGACCTGCGTCAGCGGGTCGTTCGGCGCGCGCTTGGGCAGCAGGTTGATGTTGCCGCCGATGCCGCCGCCCGTGGGCGTGGCGCCGTTCAGGAAGGCGCTCGCGCCGCGCAGCACTTCGACGCGCTCGAACAGCTCCGACGAGATGTACTGGCGCGGCAGCAGGCCGTACAGGCCGTTGTAGGCGATGTCGTCCGAATTCACCACGAAGCCGCGGATGAAGTACGACTCCTGGAAGTTGCCGAAGCCGCGCGCCACGCGCACCGAGGGGTCGTTCTGCAGCACGTCGGCCACGCTTCTGGCCTGCTGGTTCTGGATCAGCTCGTGCGTGTAGCTGGTGCTGGAGAAGGGCGAATCCATCATGTCCTGGTTGCCCAGGATGCCCACGCGCCCGCCGCGCGCCACCTGCCCGCCCGCGAAGGGCTTGGTCAGGCCTTCGGCCGAGGCGTCGGCGCTGGCTTCGACGGTGACGGTGCTCAGCGTGCCGCTGGCGGGGGCCGCCGGTTCGGCGGGCGGCGTCTGCGCCAGCGCCGTCAGGGCGTGAAGGGCCAGCAGCGAGGCGGCCACGGTCGGCCGGAGGAAGAAGCGAGGAGCGGGCATGAAAGATCGACCGGATGCAAATGAGAACAGTTATTGTTCATTGTTTGCACTCACTCATCGATACTTTCTTGCGCTGTTGCAAAAAAGTGTCAGCCAAAAGACTGAATGTCAGGCCTCAGCGCGGCATCCGTTGGCCGTCCACGAACACATGCAACTCGCCCGAGGCGAAGGGCGCCCAGGTCTCGTTGGTGGTGAGCGGCGCCGTCACCACCACGGCCACGCGGTCGGTGGGCGTGGTGTGCTGGGCGAAGTCGATCTCCAGGTCTTCGTCCGAGAGCTGCGCCGTCACGAAGGGGTGGCGGCGCTCCACGTACCAGAGGTTGGTCGAGGCATGCGCCCACAGCGCCTGCCCGTTCGACAGCATGAAGTTGAAGGTGCCGTGCGCCGCCAGCTGCGGCGCCAGTTCGCGCAGCGTGAGCGTGAGCTCCTCGACGCTGGGCACGCCCGCGTGCGACTTGGCCAGCTCCTGCATGATCCAGCAGAAGGCGTGTTCGCTGTCGGTGTTGCCCACCGGATGGAAGTTGCCGTGCAGGCGCGGGCGGAAGTCCTTCAGGTCGCCGTTGTGGGCGAACACCCAGTAGCGGCCCCACAGCTCGCGCACGAAGGGGTGGCAGTTCTGCAGGTTGACCTCGCCCTGCGTCGCCTTGCGGATGTGCGCGATGACGTTGCGGCTTTGAATCGGGTAGCGCCGGATCAGCTCGGCCACCGGCGACTCGCAGGCCGGCTGGTGGTCGACGAAGTGGCGCAGCCCGCGGTCCTCGAAGAACGCGATGCCCCAGCCGTCGGCATGGTGGTCGGTGCGGCCACCGCGCTGCGCGAACCCCGTGAAGCTGAAGGTCACGTCGGTCGGCGTGTTGCAGTTCATCCCTAGCAATTGGCACATGGCTGTGATTAGACCGCGATTCAGGATTTGGAGGAGGAGGCGGGCAGCCGCAGCCACCCGAGCACGCGCTCGGTGCCCAGGTGCGTGCGCCCTTCAGCGAGTACCAGCGGCAGGCGCTCGCGCGAGGTGCCGAAGGGCCCGGGGTTCTGCTGCACGATCTCGACCGCGTCGGCGTCCACGCGCGACACGATCGCCACGTGGCCGTAGGGATTGAAGAGCCACGGCGCGAACACGACGATGTCGCCCACCGCCGGCGCACTCGCGCCGCCGTTGCGGTGCTGCACCAGGTTGCGCGCCGTGTTCAGCGCGCCATCGGCCACGGCCGCGTCGAAGAAGGCCTTGGCGTGGCCGCGCGCCTCGGGCATGCGGTGCTGGTGCCGCTCGTAGTAGTAGCGCTTGACGAACTCCACGCACTGCCAGCGCAGGCCGATGTTGTAGCCGTCGGGCGCCACGCTGCGCCCGTCGACGTGGTTGATGGCGCCGTTGTAATACACCGGCACGCCCTCGAACTGGTCGATCACCTCGCCGGGCGCATGCGTCGGGTTGACGTTGAAGCGGCTCGCGCCCCACAGGCCGAGCAGGGCGACGAGGACGAGGGCAGAGAGAACGACGACGGTGCGGCGGTTGATGAAGCGGGGCATGGACGGTGAAGCAGGACGCGCGGCCACGGGCCGGCAGCGACGAGCTTAGTCCATGCGAACGTCTCAGACCCCGTGCAACGCCGCCATCTCGCCAATCAATTCACGCTGGAACGCATCGAAGCGCGCCGACGGTTGCTGCAGCCCGAAGAAGTCGCTGAACGGGTCTTCCACCTCGGTGCGGTGACCCGACAGTTCTTCCACCACCGCCAGTCCGCAGAAGGGCACGCAGGCTTCCGAGTAGCCGCCTTCGTGCACCACCACCACGCGCCCGTCGCAATGCTTCGCGGCCAGCGCGTTGACTTGCCGCATCATCTGGCGGAACGACTCGGGGTGCAGCTGCATGCGCGCCAGCGGATCGACGCCGTTGGCGTCCAGCCCGCTCGCCACCACGATCAGCTCGGGGCGGTAGCGGTCGATCACCGGCGTCACGATGCGCTCGAAGGCGTGCATGTAGGCCGCGTGCCCGCCGCCGGGCTGCAGCGGGATGTTGACGTTGAAGCCCAGCCCCGCGCCCGTGCCGCGGTCTTCGGCGCCGCTGTAGCCGGGCGGGAAGCAGTTCTCCTGGTGCAGCGACAGCGTGAGCACGTCGGGGCGGTCGTAGAAGATCTCCTGCGTGCCGTTGCCGTGGTGCACGTCCCAGTCGATCACGGCCACGCGGCCCAGGCCGTGGCGCGCCTTCATGGTCTCGATGGCGACCGCGATGTTGTTGAACAGGCAAAAGCCCATGCTGTGCTCGCGCAGGCAGTGGTGGCCCGGCGGGCGCGTGAGCGCGAAGGCGTTGCGATGGCGGCCCTGCAGCACGCTGTCCATCGCGGCAATGGCCAGGCCACTCGAGAGCTTCGCGATCTCGTAGCTGCCCGGGCCGAAGGGCGCGACCTCGCCCAGGTCGCCGCCGCCGGCGTCGCTGGTGGCCTTGAACTTCTGCAGGTAGCTGGCGGGGTGCACGCGCTGCAGGTCTTCTTCGCTGGCCATCGGCGCGCTCAGCACGTCGAGCTGCGCGCTCAGGCCCGACACGTCCATCAGCGACTTGATACGGCGCTTGGAGTCGGGCGATTCGGCCATGCCGCTGCCGGCCATGGGCTGCACCCAGCCGCCCACCGGCAGGAACAGGGCATGCAGTCCACCGGGCACGTGCCAGAAGGTGCGTTCGTCGTGAAAGAAGGCGGTGGTCTTCATGCGGTGCGTCCTTGCGTGGAGGGAGGAAGGGGAGAAGAAGAAAGAGCTGTCTCGTCGCGCGGCGGCGGATGGCGCTGCACGCTCAGGCCGCGCCAGCCCCAGCGTTCGCGCGCCAGCCCCCACAGGCCGCGCGGTGCCAGCAGCATGACCGCAATCGCGATGCAGCCCATCGCGATCAGGTACCAGCCGCCCGACATCGCGAACCAGGTGTTGAACAGCTCGCGCAGCCCGAAGTAGATGACGGTGCCGATCAGCGGCCCCTCGATGGTGCCGATGCCGCCGATGATCACGATGAACATCGCCGTCACCACCCAGTTGATGTCGAAGGCCGAGTCGGGCGAGACGAACATCGTGCCCATGAAGTGCGCCCCGCCGGCCAGCCCGAAGCCCAGCCCCGACAGCACGAAGGCGATGAAGCGGTTGCGCCACACGTTCACGCCGATGCTGGTGGCGGCCAGCTCGTTGTCGCGCACCGCCATCAGCCCCAGGCCGAAGGGCGAGCGCATCAGCAGGTACACGCCGGCCACCGCCGCCAGGCCGATGGCGCCCGAGATCCAGAACGCGTTCTGCTGGAAGGTCTCGGCCTCCACCAGCCGCACTGCCTGCAGCGGCACGCCCGACTCGCCGCCGAACAGCGGGAACTTGGCGACCAGCAGCCGCACGATCTCGGCCAGCACCCACATGCCGATCGAGAAGTAGGCGTCGCGCAGGCGGAACATCAGCGGCGCCACCACCGCGGCCAGCAGCGCGCCGCCCAGGCCTGCCACCGGCACC
The DNA here is from genome assembly GCF_059423965.1 of Variovorax sp. GW458-11-26-14-LB1. Lineage (NCBI taxonomy): Bacteria > Pseudomonadati > Pseudomonadota > Betaproteobacteria > Burkholderiales > Comamonadaceae > Variovorax > Variovorax sp. GW458-11-26-14-LB1. The sequence goes on along the minus strand of NZ_JBWKYW010000028.1, from coordinate 64,894 downwards.
ATCCAGTAGGGCGAGATGCCCAGCCGGTCGGAGGCCACGAACAGCAGGTAGGCGCCGATGCCGGCAAAGGCCTGGTGGCCCATCGACACCAGCCCGGTGTAGCCGGCCAGCAGGTTCCACATCTGGGCCATGGCCAGCGTGATCAGCACCTCGCTGAGCAGGCGCAGCAGGCCGCCGTCGGCCACGGTGGGCGCGAAGGCGATGGCAAGGGCCGCAGCGGTGAAGCCGAGCCAGGGGGCGAGGGACGGAGGACGCATCGAAGTCATCTCAGGTGCGTGCGCCAGCGATGCCGTTGGGGCGCACCATCAGGACCGCGAAGAACAGCAGGTGGGCGTACAGCGCGCCCGCGTTGGAATCGAGCCGCTGGCCCACGAGCTGCGCCACGCCCAGCGCGATGCCGCCGACCAGCGCCCAGCGGAACGAGCCCAGGCCGCCGATGATCACGACCTCGAACGCGCCCAGCAGCCGCTCCACGCCCGAGAACGGCGTGAACGAGGTGCGCAGCGCCAGCAGCAGCCCCGCCACCGACGCGAAGGCCAGCGACAGCCCCATCACCACCGCATACACATGGCGCGGGCGCACGCCCATCGTGCGCACGATCTCGCGGTGGTCCGAGGTGGCGCGCACCACCAGCCCGAAGCGCGAGTGCTGCAGCAGCCACTGCAGCGCACCGAAGGCCAGCACCGCGAGCACCAGCACCAGCACCGGGTACCAGCCGATGCGCAGCCCGCCGATCTCGAAGCCGGCCGTGGCCAGCGCGCCGCCGTCCAGCGCGCGCGGGTCGGCGCCGAACAGCTCGACCATCAGGTTGCGCAGCACCACCGCGATGCCGAAGGTGACCAGCACCGGCGTGAGCGGATCGTCGGTGGCCACCGCGCGGTTCAGCAGCAGCCGCTGCAGCAGGTAGCCCATGCCGAAGGCCGCCAGCGCCACCGGCGCGATGAAGAAGAGCGGCGACACGCCGGGAAACTGCGTGGCCAGGAAGACCGCGAAGTACGCCGCCAGCACCACGAACTCGCCGTGCGCGAGGTTGACCATGCGCATCACGCCGAAGACCAGCGCCAGCCCGAGGCCGAAGAGCGCGTAGAGGCCGCCGAGCAGCACGCCGTTGATGAGGGTTTCGAGCCAGGCCATGGGCGTGTTCAGTGTCCGAAGTAGGCGTTGGCGATCTGCGCCGCGCTGAAGTCCGTGGCGCGGCCCGCGAGCGTGACGCGCCCCTTGAGCAGGCAGTACACACGCTGCGCGATGCGGCAGGCGCGCGTCACGTCCTGCTCCACCACCAGCAGCGCCGTGCCCTGCGCGCGGATGTCGCCGAAGGCGCGGTAGATCTGCTCGATGACCACGGGCGCCAGGCCCAGCGAGATCTCGTCGCACAGCATCAGGCGCGGGTTGGCCATGAGCGCGCGGCCGATGCTCACCATCTGCTGCTGGCCGCCCGACAGCTGCGTGGCCGGCCGGTGGCGAAACTCCTGCAGGATGGGGAACAGCGCGTAGACGGTGGGCAGCGTCCAGTGGCCCGTGCGGCCGCACAGCGCGCCCATGCGCAGGTTCTCTTCGACGGTGAGCGAGGGGAACAGCATCCGCCCCTCGGGCACCAGCGCGATGCCGCGGCGCGCGATGCGCTCGGCCGGTTCGGCCTCGATGGCCTGGCCGTCGAATCGGATGGCGCCACGGCTGCGCGAGCCCAGCCCGGCAATGGCGCGGATCAGCGTCGACTTGCCCGCGCCGTTGGCGCCGATGAGCGCGGTGGCCTCGCCTTCCGCCACGTCGAGCGACAGGTCGAACAGCGCCTGCAGGTCGCCGTAGTGGCTGCACAGCTCGCGCACTTCAAGCAGCGGCATGGGTGCTCTCCTGCAAGGTGTCTTCATCGCCCACACCCATGTAGACCTCGCGCACCTCGCGGCTGGCCATGGCGGCGGCGGGTGTGTCTTCCAGCAGCTTGCGGCCGAAGTTCAGCACCATGATGCGGTCTGCGACGGCCATCAGCGCCTGTGCGATGTGCTCGATCCAGATCATCGCCACGTCCTGCTTCAGCTCGAGCACCAGCGCCACCAGCACCTGCACCTCGGCCTCGGTGAGGCCGCCGGCGATCTCGTCGAGCAGCAGCAGGTGCGGCCGCGCCGCCAGGCCCTTGGCCAGTTCGAGGCGCTTGCGGTCCAGCAGCGGCAGGCGGCCGGCCGGCACGTCGGCGCGGTCGGCCAGCCCGGTGCGCTCCAGCACGGCCCAGGCCTGGCGCACCGCCTGCGCGCGCGGCAGCCGCGCGGCAAAGGTGGCGGCGGCCAGTGCGTTCTCGTAGGCGCTCAGGTGCGCGAAGGGCTGCGGGATCTGGAAGGCACGCGCCACGCCCAGCCGCGCCCGCGCATCGGCGCGCAGCCCGACCAGCTCGCGGCCTTCGAGCCGGATGCTGCCCGCGTCGGGCACGGCCACGCCGGTGATCAGGTTGAACAGCGAGCTCTTGCCCGCGCCGTTCGGCCCGACCACGCCCAGGCACTCGCCGCGTGCGAGCGAGAGCGCCACCTGGTCGGCCACGACGATCTCGCCGTAGCGCTTGCACAGGCCGTTGATGACGAGGCAGTCGGTCATGCAGCTTTCAGCTGCGACAGCAGCTTGAGCTCGTCTTCCACCGGAATCTGCTTCGCGGTGCTGTTGTGCGTGATGACCAGCTCGTACGGGAACTTGCTGCCCGCCTTGGTCTTGCGCCACTGGCCCGCCACCATCGGTGTGACGGCGACGCTCTTGATCGGGCTGCCCTTGAAGTCGATGCGCCCCACCACCGAATCGAGCTGCAGGTTGGCCAGCGCGTCGCGCACGGCCTTCTTGTCCTTCGGGTTGGTGGCGTTCTTCAGCGCGGCAATGCCGACCTCGAACAGCGCGTGGCCGTAGCCGATGGGCTGCGTCCACTGCTTGCCGGTGGTGGCCTCCCAGTCGGCCGCCAGCGCCTTGGCGCTCTGGCCCGTGAGCGACGATTTGAACGGGAAGTTGGGCGTCCACCAGACCTCGGTCGACATGCCGTTGCCCGCCGCGCCCAGCGACTCCACCGCGCTCGGGAACAGGAACGACGCGGCCATCGTCACCACCTCGGGCCGGTAGCCCGCCTGCTGCGCCTGCTTCCAGAAGGTGGCGAAGTGGTTGGCGTAGGCAAAGCCCGAGACGATGTTCGCGCGCGCCGCCTTGAAGCTGGAGACCTGGTTGCTGAAGTCGTCGGTCGCGATCTTGAAGAAGCCGCCGTTGGTCTCCTTGTAGCCGCGCTGCTTCGCGCCGCCCGGGATGCCCGTGGCCGGATCGGCGAAGGCGTGGCCCGGGCCGTTGTCGATGTACAGCGTGCCCAGCGTGCGCTCCACCTTCAGCGGCTGCCACATGCCGAAGAAGTTCTTCAGCACGTCGTCGGCGCCCCAGAAGAAATGGAACGAGAACGGAAAACCTTTTTGCGGCGTGGAGCCGCGCCCGAAGGTGATGGCCTGCCACGGGCCCATGGTCGAGACCATCGGCACGCCGTTGACGTCGCACAGCTGGCCGGCGGCCAGCGCGGCGTCGCTGTCCTGCACCAGCAGCAGGTCGACCTTCTCGCGCAGCAGCAACTCGCTGGACATGGTGGCGCCGCGGTTGGCGTCGGACTGCGTGTCGCGCACCACGATCTCCACCTTGTAGGTCGTGCCGCCGATGGTCAGGCCGTCTTTCAGCGCGGCGCGCACGCGCTCCAGGCTCCACGGGTCGGCCTCGCCGAAGTTGGCGCGAACGCCCGACAGCGTGGTGAGGTAGCCGATCTTGATGGTCTTCGATTGCGCATGCGCCAGCGCAGGCACGCCGGCCAGCGCGGCAGCGCCGCCGCCGATGACGAGTTGGCGGCGCGTGAGGGCGCCGGAGGCTGCACGGAAAAGGTCGGCGGAGAGAGCGGCGGGCGTGTCGGCGGACATGGAGGTTCTCCTTGGCGGATGAAGGATGGACAGGTCCGCATCCTCTCTCTGCGCGCCGCCGCGGCGTTATCGAAAACTGGCAAAACGCGGGCCGGTGCCCGCGGGTGTCATTCGGGCCGCAGGTTCACCGACTTGGCGATGGCGCGGTAGCGCTCCATGTCGGCCTGGTAGCCGCGGCGCAGCTCGGCCAGCGTCTGTTCGGGCGCCACCTTGCTGCCGCCGAGTTCCAGCGCGCGGCGCAGCTCGGGCTTGAGCATCATCTGGTTGAAGGCCGTGTGCAGCCGCTGCTGCGCCTCCTCGGGCACGCGGTGCGACACCTGGATGCCCGCCCATAGGCTGTAGACGAAGTCGTCCAGGCCTTTGCTGTTGCGGATCAGCGGAATCGCCGTGAAGCGCTCGTGCGGCGCCGAGGCCGCGATGCCCAGCGCCTTGACCTTGCCGGCGTCCAGCAGGTCGGGCACGTTGCCGGCCAGCGGCGCAAACACCAGGTCGATCTGCCCGCCCAGCAGGTCGTTCACCAGCGGCGCGAAGCCCTTGTAGGGCACGTGCAGCATCTTGGTGCCCGTCTGCTGCATGAAGCGCTCGCCCAGCAGGTGGTAGAGCGAGCCCGGGCCGATGCTGCCGTAGCTCAGCTCCTTGGTGTCGGGCCGGCGCAGCAGTGCAATGAGTTCGTCGACGCTGCCCGCGCCCAGGTCCTTGCGCGCCAGCAGCACCATCGAGGTGACGGCCATCACGCCGATGGGGCGGAAGTCCTCGGCCTTGTAGCGCGCGCTGCTGAGCGTGAGCGGCGTGAGCATCAGCTCCATCGGCGACCCCACCAGCAGCGCCGAGCCGTCGGCCGGTGCATTGACCGCCTTCATCACGCCGAGCGAGCCGCTGGCGCCGGGCACGTTGTCGACGATGGCCGGCTGGCCCAGCAGCCGCGACAGCTCGGGCGCGGCCAGGCGCGCGTTGATGTCGGAGCCGCCGCCCGCGGGGTAGGGCACGATCAGGTTCAGGGTCTTGCCCCCCAGGCCCTGCGCCAGGGCGGGCAGGGCGATGGGGGACAGGCCGGCGGCCAGGCCGGCAGCAATCAGCGAACGTCTGCGCATGGGTTCTCTCCTCGGGTTGTGTGAGATGTGTCGGAGTACGGGAAACAGGGGGCTTGCTACTGCTGCAGCAGTGGCGACTGCACGTTCGCGAAGGGCACGGCCTGGTGCCAGCCGTGTGCCATGCGCAGCACGTCGAGGTCGGCGCCGGGGCGGCCGATGAGCTGCAGGCCCATCGGCAGGCCGCACGTGCCTTCGGCCTGCGAGAAGCCGGCCGGGATCGCCATCGCGGGCAGGCCGGCGAGCGAGGGGCCGATGGTCACTTCCATCCAGCGGTGGTAGGTGTCCATGGCGCGGCCGCCGACTTCGCGCGGCCAGTGCGTGTCGACCGGCAGCGGGAACACCTGCGCGGCCGGCAGCACCAGGAAGTCGAAGCGTTCGAAGAGCTGCAGCAGCGCGGCATGCCACTGCGTGCGCGTGACGGCCGCCTCGTGCAGCGCGACGGCGCTCAGGCGCTCGCCCTGCTCGATCTCCCAGCAGGCCTCGGGCTTGAGCTGCGCGCGCGTGGCCGGGTCGGCATGCAGCCCGCGCAGCGCGCCGGCGACGATGAAGCCGCGCAGGCGCAGCCAGGCGGTCCACAGGGCGTTGAAATCGAAGGCGGGCACGGCAGGCGCGACGCTGCAGCCCAGCGTGTCGAAATGCCGCAGCGCCGATTCGCACAGCGCCATCACGCCCGGGTCCATCGGCAGGTGGCCGCCGAGGTCGCCGAGCCACGCGATGCGCTGGCCGCGCAGCTCCGCATCGAGCGGCTGCGCGAAGGCCTCGCCGTCACCGGCCAGGCTCAGCGGCGAGCGCGCGTCGTAGCCCGCCTGCACCGACAGCAGCCAGGCCACGTCCTCGGGCGTGCGGCCCATCGGCCCTTCGCAGCCCAGCTGCTGGAAGAACAGCTCCGGCCCCGGCCCGGTGGGCACGCGGCCCAGCGACGGGCGCAGGCCGTAGACGTGGTTCCAGGCCGCGGGGTTGCGCAGCGAACCCATCATGTCGCTGCCGTCGGCCACCGGCAGCATGTGCAGCGCGAGCGCCACCGCCGCGCCGCCGCTGCTGCCGCCGGCTGCGTGGTCGAGGTTCCATGCGTTGCGCGTGGTGCCGAACACCGTGTTGTAGGTGTGCGAGCCCAGGCCGAACTCGGGTGTGTTGCTGCGTCCCACGAAGAGCGCGCCGGCGCGGCGCAGGCGCTCGACCATGATCGCGTCGTGCGGCGTGACCTGCTTGGCGAACACCGGGCTGCCCATCGTGGTGGGCAGCCTGGCGGTGGCGACGAAATCCTTCGGCGCCATCGGGAAGCCGTGCAGCCGACCGACCGCGTCGCCGCGCGCCAACTGTGCATCGCAAGCATCGGCCTGGCGCAGCATCTCCTCGGGCGGTTGCAGCGAGACCAGCGCGTTGACCTGCGGGTTGAAGCGGTCGATGCGCGCGAGGCAGGTCTGCATCAGTTCGCGGCACGAGAGCTCGCGGCGTTGCAGGGCGGCGGCGAGCGAACGGGCGCTGGGAAGGGGTGGCAGCGTGGCGGACATATGGCGGTCAACGATAGCGACCGCCTCCGCAAGCAGGTATCAAAAAACGGCAAAACTGGCGCCCCGAAAACCGAGGGATTCCCCTCGGCCCGTGCACCGGATCAGTGCCTCGTGAGCGCTGCGCCGCGCAGCGTCTGCGAGGGCAGCTCGCCGAACTGGCGCCGGTAGTCCGTCGCGAACTGGCTCAGGTGCCAGAAGCCCCAATGCGCCGCGATGTCCTGCACCGAGCGCGACTCGGGCCGCTTCAGTGCGCGGCGCACGCCGTTCAGGCGCAGCGCCCGCAGGTAGCGCGCGGGGCTCAGGCCCAGCGTTTCCTGGAAGCAGTAGTTCAGCTTGCGCTGGCTCGCGCCGATGCGGCTGCACACCTGCAGCATCGACAGCGGCTCGTCGGGCCGCGACATCATCAGCTCGCAGGCGCGGCGCACCACGCGGCGGTGCGCCTCGGTGGCGCGCAGCTCGCGCAGGTCGACGTCTTCGGGCAAGGCGTTGAGCCAGGCCAGCAGCACGTCGTCGCGCAGCTGCACCGTGGCAACGGGGTCGTCGAGCAGGCCGGGCATCGCGTCGAGCGCACCGAAGGCGCCGCGCAAGGTGCCGCGCAGCGACTGCATGGTGGGGTCGTCGAAGTGCAGCACCACGCGCCGTTCGAGCCAGGCCGGCGGCGCGCGGTCGTTCAGGCGTTCGGTGAGCGACTGCAGCAGCGCGTTGTCGACCACGATGCCCGTCAGCTCGAAGCCCGGCGGGCTGCACAGGTCGAGCTCGTCACAGCGCCCGACCATCACCGATTCGGTGTCCAGCCGCTGGCCCGAGAAGCGCGCCTCGCCGTCCTGCCGGCAGGTGAGCGCGAAGCCGCAGCAGTCGGGGTTCATCTCGCCGTGCTGGCGCAGCGCGCGGTTGGTGGTCTCGCGCACCAGCCGCAGGCCGGGCAGTTGCACGTGGTCGAGAAAGCCGGCGAAGCTGCCGCCCGAGAGCATGTCGCACGCCAGGTGCCAGCCGTTCTGGCCGCTGGCGTAGGCGTCGATGTCGTGCGTGGACAGGGTCCAGCGCGTCGCGACGGTGGGGGCAGGAAGAACGGAGGCGGTCTGGCTGGTCATGGCGGTCCGGCGAAGCGGTGGCAGGGGTGCGAAGACCCGTGCCGGAAGCAATCTCCAGACCAGATTGTTTCGTTGACAACGATCTTAAAGTGACAGGGCAAACCCCTAAGCCACCCGACCGTGGCCTATTCGAGCTCGCCGCTGGGCTCGAAGCCGGTGGTGCTGTCGAACAGCTTCTGCACGATGGTCTGCAGCACCTGGCGCTCGTCCGCCGTGAGCTGCGAGAACAGGCGCTGCGCCGTGTCGTGCGCCAGCGGCACCATGTCGCGGTACAGCGCCAGGCCTTCTTCCTCGAGCGACACGATGACCTTGCGGCGGTCGTCGGCCGAGGGGTGCATGTTGGCCAGCCCCAGGTCCACCAGCCGGTGCTGCGCGCGGCTCACGCGGGCCTTGTCCATGCTCGTCTTCTGTGCAATTTCGAGCGCCGACAGCGCACCGTACTTGCCCAGCACCACGACGATGCGCCACTCCGGAATCTGCAGCGAGAAGCGGCTGGCGATCGACTGGCCCACCGTCTGGCTCACGCGGTTGGCGACCACCGAGAGTTGAAAGGGCAGGAAGGTCTCGAGGTCGAAGGCCGGGGCGCTCGCGGCGCTGCTGCGTGCCTTGGGCAGGGGCTTGGCGCTGGGCCGGGAAGGGGGGCGTGAACGGGGCACGGTGAGGTCGTGGCGTGGAGGCGTCGTGAAAGAAGATCGGCGCGGACAGTATAGGAAGGCCTTTGTTCATCACGCACGAGGCCGCACGAGGTTTGCCAGTTTTCGATAACGCGGCAAGGGGCTCGCTCCCTATCGTGCAGGGCATGGACTACCCCGAACTCGCACTGCACATCGCCGGCCAATGGCGCACGCAGACCGCCGGCGGCCGCCGCGCGGTCGTCAACCCTGCCACCGAAGCCACCATCGCGCAGCTGCCGCTGGCCGACCGCGACGAACTCGCCGAAGCGGCCGCGTCCGCGCGCCGCGGCTTCGTGCAGTGGCGCGGCAAGAGCGCGCTCGAACGCTGCAACATCCTGCGCACCGCCGCGCAGAAAATCCGCGAACAGGCGAAGACCATCGCGCACGTGCTCACCCTCGAGCAAGGCAAGCCGCTGGCCGAGTCGCTGCGCGAGGTCACGCTGTCGGCGGACATCATCGACTTCCAGGCCGAAGAGGCCAAGCGCCTGTACGGGCGCCTCGTGCCACCGCGCGTCGAGGGCATCCTCTCGCAGTCGGTGATGCGCCAGCCGGTGGGGCCGGTGGCGGCCTTCACGCCGTGGAACTTTCCGGCCAACCTGCCGGCGCGCAAGCTCGCGAGCGCGCTGGCCGCGGGCTGCAGCGTGGTCATCAAGCCTGCGGAAGAAACGCCGGGCACCTGCATGCTGCTGGTGCGCGCTTTTCTCGACGCAGGCGTGCCGCCCGACGCACTGAACATGGTGTGCGGCGACCCGGCCGAGGTGTCGTCCTTCCTCATCGACCATCCGGCGATCGCCAAGGTGTCGTTCACCGGTTCCGTGGCCGTGGGCAAGCTGCTGGGCGAGCAGGCGGCGCGGCATGTGAAGCGCTTCACCGGCGAGCTGGGCGGCCATGCGCCGGTGATCGTCTGCGACGACGCCGACTTTCCCTTCGCGCTCAAGCAGTCGCTGGCCGCCAAGTTCCGCAACGCGGGCCAGGTGTGCGCGTCGCCGATCCGCTTCTACGTGCCGCGCGCCCGCTTCGGCGAATGGAGCGACGCCTTCGTGCAGGCCGCGCGCGCGCTGCGCCTGGGCGACGGCACCGACCCCGCCACGCAGATGGGCCCGCTCGCGCACGCGCGCCGCATCGAGGACATGCAGCGCTTCGTCGACGACGCCGCGGAACGCGGCGCGCAGCTGCTGTGCGGCGGCCACCGCGTGCAGCGCCCCGGCTTCTTCTTCGAACCCACCGTGATCGCCAACGCTCCGGCCGACAGCCGCGTGATGCGCCAGGAGCCCTTCGGCCCCATCGCCGTGCTGCAGCCCTACGACACGCTCGACGAAGCCATCGCGCAGGCCAACGCCTTGCCCTACGGCCTGGGCGCCTACGCCTTCACGCGCGACCTGCACACCGCGCACCGCCTGGGCGACGCGCTCGAGGCCGGCATGGTCGGCATCAACCACTTCGGCGTCTCGCAGCCCGAGATGCCCTTCGGCGGCTGGAAGGAAAGCGGCATCGGTCAGGAGATGGGCGCCGAGGGCCTGCTGCACTACACCGAGGTCAAGACCCTCACCGTCGGCGTGCCGTCCTGAGCATGAGCACGAGCACCCATCGAACACTTCCGGAGACCTGCATGACAACGACCGATGCCGCCGCCGTGGCGGCGCTCAAGCAAGACAACGCCCAGTACCTGTGGCACCCCATGGCGCATCCGCAGGCCATGCTCAAGACGAAGCCCGACATCATTGCGCGCGGCCAGGGCTGCTGGATCTGGGACGTCGACGGCCACAAGATGCTCGATGGCGTCGGCGGCCTGTGGGCCGCGAACCTGGGCCACAGCAACCAGCCGGTGCGCGACGCCATCGTCGCGCAGCTGGACGAACTGCCTTTCTACAACGTGTTCCGCGGCACCACGCACCCGCGCGCCATCGAGCTGTCGGCGCGCCTGGTCAAGACCATGGAACCCGACGGCGTGGCCGCCGTGTTCTTCAGCAACGGCGGCTCCGACGCGGTGGAAGGCGCGCTCAAGCTCGCGCGCCAGTACTGGAAGCTCAAGGGCCAGGCCGACCGCTTCAAGTTCATCGCGCTGCGCCAGGGCTACCACGGCGTGCACTTCGGCGGCATGAGCGTGAACGGCAACCTGAACTTTCGCCGTGCCTACGAGCCGCTGCTGCCCGGGTGCTTCCACGTCGACACGCCCTGGCTGTACCGCAACCCCTACACGCAGGACCCGGAAGAACTCGGCGAGATCTGCGCCACGCAGCTGGAGCGCGAGATCCAGTTCCAGGGCCCCGACACCGTGGCCGCCTTCATCGCCGAGCCGATCCAGGGCGCGGGCGGCGTGATCGTGCCGCCGCCCAACTACTGGCCACGCGTGCGCGAGATCTGCGACAAGTACGGCGTGCTGCTCATCGCCGACGAGGTCGTCACCGGCTTCGGTCGCGGCGGCGCCATGTTCGGCACGCGGCTGTGGAACGTGAAGGCCGACCTGTGGTGCCTGGCCAAGGGCATCTCGTCGGGCTACGTGCCGCTGGGCGCCACGGCCATCGGCAGCAAGGTGGCCGAGGTCTTCCTCAACGACCCCACGGGCCAGGCCGCGGTGGGCCACGGCTACACCTACAGCGCGCACCCTGTGGCGGCAGCCGCCGCACTCGCCACGCTGGACCAGATCGAGGCGCTCGACGTGCCTGGCAACGCGGCGCGCGTGGGCGCGCATTTCCAGGCGCGCGTGCGGCCCTTCGTCGACAAGTTCAGCTTCGTCGGCGACGTGCGCGGCATGGGCCTCATGCTGGGCATCGAGATGGTGGCCGACAAGGCCACGCGCACCACGCTGCCGCGCGGCAACCCCATCGCCGCGAAGGTGGCGCAGGCGGCCTACCAGCGCGGGCTGATGGTGCGCATCTCGGGGCCGAACCTCATCCTCTCGCCGCCGCTGGTCATCACGCGCGAGGAGGTGGACTTCATGGTCGATGCGCTCGAAGGTGCGTTCGCCGACGTGGAAGCGACGCTGTGAGCCGAGCGCCCACGATCCTGCTGATCGGCACCGCCGACACCAAGAGCGCCGAGCTGCTGTTCATGCGCGAGTGCATCGAGGCCGGTGGCGGCCGTGTCGTCGTGATGGACGTGGGCGTGCTCGACGGCGCGCCCTTCACGCCCGACATTCCCAACACCGAGGTGGCCGCGGCCGCCGGCAAGACCGTCGCCGAGGTGGCGCAAAGCGGCGACGAGAACAGCGCCATGACGCTGATGGCGCGTGGCGCCGCGAAACTCGCCGCACGCTGGCAGGCCGAGGGCCGCATCGACGGCCTGCTCGCGCTGGGCGGCACCATGGGCACCGACCTCGCGCTCGACGTGGCGCAGGCGCTGCCGCTGGGCATGCCGAAGGTGCTGGTGTCGACCATCGCCTACTCGCACCTGCTGCCGCCCGAGCGCATCCCGCCCGACCTCATCATGGTGCTGTGGGCCGGCGGGCTCTACGGCCTCAACAGCCTGTGCCGCTCGGCCCTGAGCCAGGCCGCGGGTGCGGTGCTCGGCGCCTGCCGCCAGGCGTGCGTGCCGGCCTTCGAGAAGCCGCTGGTGGGCATGACCTCGCTGGGCTCCAGCGCGCTCACCTACATGAAGACGCTCAAGCCCGCGCTCGAGGCGCGCGGCTACGAAGTCGCCGTGTTCCACACCACCGGCATGGGCGGTCGCGCCTTCGAGGCACTCGCCGCCGAAGGCCGCTTCTGCGCGGTGATGGATTTCAGCCTGCAGGAGCTGGCCAACCAGCTCGGCGGCTCGTGCGTGACGGCCGGGCCTGATCGCCTGCTCGGCGCCGGCCGCGCGGGCACGCCGCAGATCGTCGCCCCCGGCGCCATCGACATGCTCGACTACCCGGCCTGGCAGGCCACGCCCGAAGGCCTGGAAGGCCGGCCCACGCACATCCACAACCGGCTGCTGGCCTCGGCCTTGAGCGCGCCCGCGTTCCGACGTGGCGTGGCCGCCGAGATCGCGCGCCGCCTCGCGCGCGCCGAGGGCGCCACCTGCCTGCTGATGCCGCTGCAAGGCATCGAAGGCTGGGACCGGCCCGGCGAGCCGCTGCACGACCCCGAAGGCCTCGCGGCCTTCACCGAAGCGCTGCGCGGCAGCGTGGACCCGGCGCGGCTCGTCGAGCTCGATGCGCACATCAACGACAGCGCCTTCTGCGACGCCGCATTGCGCGTGTTCGATGCCTGGGTGGCCGACGGCACCGTGCCCGCAGGGAGCCGCGCATGAGCCCCGCCGCGCAAGCCCTCGTGCTCGACTTCGGCGGCGTCATCAGCCGCACGCTGTTCGAGACCCACGCCCTCACCGAAGAGGCGCTGTCGCTGCCGCGCGGCACGCTCACCTGGCGCGGCCCCTTCGATCTTGCGAGCGATCCGCTGTGGCGCGACATGCAGGCCGACAAGCTCTCGGAGCGCGACTACTGGATGGCGCGCACCCGCGAGGTGGGCGCGCTGGTCGGCGAACGCTGGGACCGCATGGAGACCTTCGTGCAGCGCGCACGCGGCGCCGACCCCGAAGCCGCCATCCGCCCCGAGGCGCTCGCGGCCATCGAGGCGGCACGGCGCGCCGGCTGCCGGCTCGCCATCCTGTCGAACGAGCTCGACCTGTTCTACGGCGCGGGCTTTCGCCAGCGCCTGCCCTTCATGAGCGCCTTCGACGTGGTGGTGGACGCCACGCACACCGGCATCCTCAAGCCCGATGCGCGCGCCTACCAGCAGTGCCTGGACCAGCTCGGCCTGCCCGCCGACGCCTGCGTGTTCGTCGACGACCAACTGCGCAACATCGCCGGCGCGCAGCGCGTGGGCCTGCGCACCGTGCACTTCGACGTGATGCATCCGGGCGCGAGCTATGCGCAGGCGCTCTCGATGCTGGGCGTTTCTTCTTCTTCCCTTTGACCGAGTTTGCGATGACCCCGACCTTCGAACCCACCGTGCCGCGCGAGCGCGTGCAGGCCCTGATGCAGGCCGAACAGGCGCGCTACGCGCGCACCCACGCGCGCAGCGGCGAACGCTTTGCGCAGGGCCAGCAGGCCTGGCTCTACGGCGCGCCCTCGCACTGGATGCGCCGCTGGATCGGCGGCTGGCCCCTGTACGTGCAGGACGCGCAGCTGCCTTATGGCGCGCGCTTTGTCGACGTCGACGGCAACGGTTACGCCGACTTCTGCCTGGGCGACACCGGCGGCATGTGCGGCCACGGCCACCCGGCGGTGGTCGAGGCGCTGGCGCGGCAGGCGCGCGTGGGCAGCTCGCTGATGCTGCCGACCGACGACGCGGCCTGGGTCGGTGAAGAGCTGTCGCGCCGCTTCGGCCTGCCGTACTGGAACCTCACGACCTCGGCCTCGGACGCCAACCGCGCCTGCATCCGCCTGGCGCGCATGGTCACGGGCCGGCCGCGCGTGCTGGTGTTCTCGGGCTGCTACCACGGCTCGGTGGAAGAGGCGCACGTGGAGCTGCGGGACGGCGCCGTCGCGATGCGCAACGACATCCACCCCAACGGTTTTCCGCACGACCAGCTGTCGGCCGTGGTCGAGTTCAACGACGTGCCCGCGCTGGAGCGCGCGCTGCGCGCCGGCGACGTGGCCTGCGTGCTGGCCGAGCCGGCCATGACCAACTACGGAATGATCGCGCCCGCGCCCGGCTTCCACGACGCGCTGCGCCGCCTCACGCGCGAGACCGGCACGCTGCTGGTCATCGACGAGACGCACACCATCTCGAGCGGGCCCGGCGGCTACACGCGCGAGCACGGGCTCGAGCCCGACATGTTCGTGATCGGCAAAGCGATTGCCGGCGGCATTCCCGCCGCCGCCTTCGGCCTGAGCGCCGAGACCGCCGAGCGCGTCTGGCAGGTGCTGCCCAAGCTGCACCCGACGAAACGCCAGTCGGCGCACGCCGGCTTCGGCGGCACGCTCGCGGGCAACGCGCTCACCGTGGCCGTGATGCGCGCGGTGCTCTCGCAGGTGCTCACGCCCGAGGCCTTCGATCGCATGCTGGTGCTCGCGCAGCGCCTGGCCGAAGGTGTCAACGCCAGCATCGCCGCGGCGGGATTGCCGTGGCATGCGACGCAGGTCGGCGCGCGCGTGGAGACGCTCTTTTGCGCCGACGCGCCGCGCAACGCGAGCGACGTGCGCCGCACGCGCGACGGCGAGCTCGAAGCGCTGCTGCACCTGTACATGATGAACCGCGGCGTGCTCATCACGCCCTTCCACAACATGATGCTGTGCTGCCCCGGCACCACCGAACGCGAGGTGGACGAGCACAACGCGGCCTTCGCCGAGTTCGTGCGGGAGTGCAAGGGATGAGCACGCCCGATCTCTTCGGCCTGCAGGGCAAGGTCGCACTGATCACCGGCGGCGGGCGCGGCATCGGCGCGGCCATCGCGCAGGTGTTCGCCGAAGCCGGTGCCTCGGTGCTCATCGCCAACCGCACCGGCAGCGCGGGCGAGGCGGTGGCGGCGGAACTGTGTGCGCGTGGCTTCGCGGCGCAGGCGCTGGCCTGCGACATCGGCCGGCGCGACGAAGCCGAGCGCGCGGTGGCCGAGGCCGTGCGCGTGTTCGGCGCGCTCGACATCGTGGTCCACAACGCGGCCGTCAACCCGTGGGCCGCCATCGACGCGATGACCGACGAGCAGCTGGAGCACACGCTGGCCGTCAACCTCAAGGCCTGCTTCTGGCTCACGCAGGCCGCTGTGCCGCACTTGCGCGCGCGCGGCGGCGGGCGGCTGCTCGTCACCTCGTCGGTGACCGGCCCGCGCGTGGCCATGCCGGGCAGCGCGCACTACGCGGCCAGCAAGGCCGGCGTGAACGGTTTCATCCGCACCGCGGCGTTGGAGTACGCGCGCGAGGGCATCACCGTGAACGGCGTGGAGCCGGGCTACATCGCCAAGCAGGGCGGTTCGCTGCTGTCCGACCCGGCCAAGGCCGCGCGCATCGCGCGCCACATCCCGGCCGGCGAACTGGGCCGGCCCGAAGACATCGCCTACGCGATGCGCTTCCTGGCGAGCCCGGCGGCGCGCTACATCACGGGGCAGACGATCGTGGTCGATGGCGGCTCGACGCTGCCTGAAAGCCCCTTTTTCGCGGAGGCATCGGAATGACCGCGCGCCTGCACGGCAAGGCCTGCCTCATCGTTGGTGCAGCGACCGGCATCGGCGCCGCCGTGGCTGCACGTTTCGCGGCCGAGGGCGCGCGCGTTGCGGTGGCCGGCTGGCCGCGCCCGCAGCCGGTGGGCGAGGACCCGGCCTTCGATTGCGACGTGACCGACGACGCGGCGGTGCGCGCCACCGTGGCCGCGGTGCAGGCTGCGTTCGGGCGCATCGATGTGCTGGTGAACTGCGCCGGCATCGTCCGCAACGACGACGCGGCCGACATCGACGACGGCGACTGGCACCGCCTGCACGAGGTCAACCTCGGCGGCACCATGCGCTGCCAGCGCGCGGTGCTGCCCGGCATGGTCGCGCAGGGCGGTGGCGCCATCGTCAACATCGCCTCGGTCGCGGCGTTCAACGCGGGCGCCGGCATGGCCAGCTATGCGTCGAGCAAGGCCGGCGTGGTCGCGCTCACGCGCTCGGCCGCGCAGGCCTACGGGCCGAAGGGCGTGCGCGTGAACGCGTTGTGCCCCGGCTGGGTCGACACGCCCATGAGCCGCCAGGAGATGCGCGACCTGGCCGCCGAACGCTGCATCGACGAGGACGCCGCGCGCGCGCAGACGGTGGCGCGCATCGCGCTGGGCCGCATGGCCACGCCCGAGGAGATGGCCGCCGTGTGCCTGTTCCTGGCCAGCGACGAAGCCTCGTTCGTGACCGGCGTGGCGCTGGTGGCCGATGGCGGGGCGCGGGTGCCGGCGGCCGCACGCGCGGTGTAGGAGACGCGTCGCCCGCCCGGGCGTATGCTTGCGCGCCGCGGAGGGTTTTCAAAGATGCTTCCCATCGTCGTTGCGCTCATGGCGACCGTCATCCTGCTGGTCTGGATGGGGTTCTTCATGATGGGCTCGCTGCCCTTGCTCGTGCTCTCGCACGACACCCCGCTGGACTCGCGCTTCATCCGCGGCCTGTTCAACGTCTACTACGTGGCCGTGGTGCTCACCGCGAGCGCGGCGGCGCTCAGCTATGCGTGGTGCGGCAAGCCCTTCTTCGCGGTCGGCATGGCCTTCATCGCCGGCCTGGCCTTCGCGCTGCGCCGCTGGCTCATCATTCCGCGCATGGACCTGCTGCGCCACACGATCCCGGCCACGGACACGTCGATCGTGCAGTTCCGCAAGCTCCACATCGCGGGCATGGTGCTCAACGTGATGCAGCTGGGCACGGTGGCGTGGGCGCTCACGCAGCTGGGGTTGTGAGCAGAGCCGGCCTCTGTCTCTAGCGCAGGAAGCGCCCTTCCTTCGTCACCCGCACCATCTCGATGAAGCGAGAGCCCGTGTTGCTCGCGCCCGTGAAGTCGATCTCCATGTTGCCGATGCGCAGCTTCATCGCTTTCAGCGTGGCGTGCAGCTTTGCGCGCGTGAGGTCGCGGCCGGTGCGGCGCAGCGCCTCGATCATCACGAGCGCGTTCACATAGCCTTCGTAGCTCAGGTAGCCGATGTCGACTTTGGCGCGCTCGGCCAGCTGGCGGAACTCGCGCGCGGTGGCGTCGACCTCGCTCCAGGGGTAGGGCACGATCTGCGAAATGGCCAGGCCGCTGGTCTTGTCGCCCACGAGCTTGGCGGTGACGTCGCCCGGCACGATCGACATGCCGTAGAACATCTGGCGCCCGCCGGCGGTCCAGGCGCTCTTCATGACCTCGCCGCCGATGCCGCCGCCCAGGTACATGAGCACGGCCTGCGCCTGGCTGTCGGCCAGCGCCTTGCCCGCGGCCTCGTTGGTCGTGCCGTCGCCCTTCACGGGCACCGCCGCCACGGGCTTGAGCTTGAGCGTGTCGAGCGCCGCCTCGACCAGCCGCGCCACTTCGGCGCCGCCGGGGTTGTCCAGGTAGGCCACGGCGATGCGCGAGACGCCGATGGTGCTCAGGTGCTGCACCAGCGCCTGCGCCTCGCGCGCGAAGGTGGCGCGCACGAAATAACCCGCGCCGGCGACCTTCTCGCGCGCCGAATCCGACACGGCATAGCCGCCCACCATCGGCGCGCCGCTCTGGCCCAGCACCTTGGCCGCGGCGGCCGTGGTGCCCGAGCCCACGCAGCCGAAGAAGGCGAAGGCGCGGTGCTCGGCGAGCAGCTTCTCGTAGTTGGCGACGGCCTTCTCGGGCTTGAGCTCGTCGTCGAGCGAGACCAGCTTGAGCTTGCGGCCCGCGAGCCCGCCCTGCGCATTGACTGCGTCGAAGGCCAGCCCGGCACCGGCCATCACGACCTTGATCGGCGCGCCCAGCGGGCCGCTCAGGATGCCGGTGTGGCCGAGCACGATCTCGCCGTCGCTGACGCCGTTCTCGGCGGCCAGGGCGGTGGAAGGCAAGGAAAGGAGGGGGCCGAGTCCGGCCGTCGCCGCGGCCGAGGCGGCGAGAAAACGTCTGCGATGCATGGAACCGATTCCGCTTCTAGATACAACTGATAACAATTGAAAGCGAAAGCGAGTCCCCGCGCCGCCGGGGTTTACCCCCTGTGTTGCGCCGTGTCCTCGCCGGGCGGCTCGCGCAGCTGCCAGGCCGCGCAGACGGCCAGCGCGCACAGGCCGGCCAGCATCAGGAACACCTCGTCGAAGGCGGCCAGCCGCGCGGGCGTGCTCACCGGGTTGGCGAGCGAGTCGCCGTGCGCCGCCAGGCGCCATTCGAGAATGATGGCGCACAGGCTCACGCCCACGGCGCCGCCGAGCATGCGCACGAAGCTGATTGCGCTGGCGCCCTGCGGGATGAGCGGCTTGGCCAGCGGGCGCATCGACCCGAGGTTGAGCGAGGGCAGGATGAAGCCCAGCCCGATGCGCCCGACGATCGCGAACACCACCAGCAGCCACAGCGGGCTGTCCAGCCGCAGCACGGCCATGAGCGCGAACGACACCGCCAGCAGCGCCAGGCCGATGCTCACCAGGAGCCAGGTCGGTTGCTTGTCGGCCAGCCGGCCCACGCCGGCGATGGTGAAGGCCAGCACGATGCCGGCCGGCAGCAGGGTGGTGCCCACGTGCGAGGCCGACAGGTGCAGCCCCACCTGCATGTACACCGGCAGCAGGTAGGTCGATCCGAACAGCGCGGTGCCGTAGATGAAGGCGACCAGGCTGCCCATGGCGAACTGGCGGTAGCGAAAGAGCGCGAGGTTCATGAGCGGCGCGCCGCCCGAGGTCATGAGCCGGCGCTGCCACCACACGAAGGCGGCGAAGGCGACGAGCGCGCCGGCCAGCAGCAGCGCGGCCTGCAGCGGCGAATCGCCGCGCAGCTCGACCAGCCCGTTCAGCAGGCACAGCGTGCCCACGGTGCCCAGCGCCAGCCCGCGCGCATCGAGCCCGCTGCCGCGCGTCGCGGCCACGCCGCCGGGCGCGGTCTTGGGCACGAACTTGTAGGCCAGCCAGATCGAGGCCAGGCAGAAGGGCACCACCATGAAGAAGATCGAGCGCCAGCCGAACAGGTCGACCAGCACGCCGCCGATGCTCGGCCCGATGGCCGGCGCCAGCACCACGCCCATGCCGAAGATGCCGCTGGCGCGCCCCTGCTCGTGCGGCTCGAAGGCGCGCAGGATGATGATGGCCGGAATGGGCTGCACCACGCCCGCCGCCAGCCCTTCGGCCACGCGCGCCAGCAGCACCAGCGGGTAGTGGTTGGCCACGCCGCCCACGATGCCGCCGGCCAGCAGCAGGAGCATGGTGCCGACGTAGGTGCGCCGGTAGCCGTAGCGCGACAGCAGCCAGGGCGTGGTGAGCATCGACACCGTCATCGCCACCATGAAGCCCGAGCTGACCCACTGCGCGCGCTCCTGGCCCAGCGCGAAGTGGTGGCTCATGTCGGGGATCGCCACGTTGACGATGGTCGAGGACATGATGGACGCCATCGTGCCGACCATGACCGACAGCAGCAGGTACCAGCGGTAGCGCTCGCCGTAGCGGGCGCGCAGGGCGCCCATGGAGGGCGGCGTGTCAGGGGGTTGTGGGGAGGTCATGGGGCGGCGCAGGGACGGTCGCGGGTCCGTCGTCCTACAAGCATATCGGTGTTTGCGGCGTCGACCGCGCACGGGCCGGTCGCACAATGCGGCGGCTGTCCCCTGTGCGTCAAGTCTCCAAAGAACAAGCCATGCATCCATCGACCCCCGACTCCGTTCACGACCCGGCCGTGCCCGATGCCACCCCCACGCTCGCGGCCGAACTCGCCGCGCCCACCGTCAGCCGCGCCTACCGCTGCCAGTGCGGGCGCCCCGTGTTCCTGCGCAACAGCGAGTGCCTGGCCTGCCACACGCCGCTGGGCTACGTGATCGACCGGCTCGGCGTGGTGCCGCTGGCGCCGGCCGAAGGCGAGGGCGCGCTGCCCGACACCTTCACCGTCTTCGGCGACCCGCATGGCGCCACCTACCGCCGCTGCGCCAACCTCATGACGCCGGCCGCCTGCAACTGGATGGTGGCGCAGCCGCGCGAGGGCGAGACCATTCCCGCCGACACGCAGGGCCTGGCGCCCGGCTACTGCCTGGCCTGCAGCGTCACGCGCACCATCCCCGACCTGTCGGTGGAGGCCAACGGCGAACTCTGGCGCAAGCTCGAGATGCCCAAGCGCCGCCTGATCTCGCAGCTGCTCGCGCTCGGCCTGCCGGTGGTGAGCCGCCATGCCGACCCGGTGCACGGGCTGGCCTTCGACTTTCTCAGCAACATGCCGGGCGCCCCGCACGTGATGACGGGCCACGAGCACGGCCTGATCACGCTCAACGCCGAGGAGGCCGAAGACGCCGTGCGCGAGCGCATCCGCGCCGAGATGCACGAGCCCTACCGCACGCTGCTGGGGCACTTCCGCCACGAGATCGGCCACTACTACTGGGACCTGCTGGTGCTGCCCACGCGCTGGATCGACGACTTCCGCGTGCTCTTCGGCGACGAGCGCGCCGACTACGGCGCCGCGCTGCAGCAGCACTACGAACAGGGCCCGCCGCCCGACTGGGCGCAGCGCTTCGTCAGCAGCTACGCGAGCATGCACCCATGGGAAGACTGGGCCGAGACCTGGGCCCACTACCTGCACATGGCCGACACGGCCGACACGGCCATGAGCTTCGGCATCGACGCGAGCAACGTGGAACTGCAGAACGATCTCTTCACCGCCGCCGACCTGTGGCAGCCCGAGCATCCCGATGCTGCGAAATTCCTCGACTTCATCAACGGCTGGGTGCTGCTGACCAGCATGCTCAACGAGCTGTCGCGCAGCATGGGCCAGCCCGACTACTACCCCTTCGTGCTGCCGCGCGCGGCGGTGGGCAAGCTGCAGTTCATCCACGGCGTGGTCACCGCGCAGCGCAGCGGCACGGCGCCGACGATGGTGACGGCGGGGGATGTGGCGGAAGCCGCGACGGAAGCTGCCGAGCCTGCACAGGAGCAGTCGCAATCCCAGTCGCAGGGCGACGTCGCTCAGTCCTGAGGCGGCGGCTTTCCTGCGGCGCAGCGCGCGCAGATGCAGGCCTGGCCGCGCAACGCCGGGGGCAGCGTGTCGAGCGGGGCCAGCGAAAAATCGGCGGCCATGCACCAGCAGGGCGGCTGCGCCTGCCCGGTCTCGCGCTCGACCTCCATCGCGCAGCGGTTCGCCTCGCCGCACAGCGGACAGCGCGCGGTGTCGACGACCACCGTCATGCGAGCGCGAAGGCCGACAGCTTCTTCGGCACCGCCACGTTGCGCAGCGTCGCGTACACCGGCAGGCCGTCGCGGTAGGCGGGGTAGTCCTCGCCCGCGATCAGCGGCAGCAGGTAGCGGCGGCACTTCTCGGTGATGCCGTAGCCGTCGTCCGAAATGAAGTCGCGCGGCATCGGCTTCTCGACATTGGCCACCGCCTCGAGCGGCGCCGCGCCCAGCGTGTACGTATAGGGCACGTCGCTCGTGCGTTCGATGGTCGGCATCACCGCGTTGCGGCCTTCGAGCGCCAGCTCGACCGCGCGCTGGCCCAGCTCGTAGGCCTGCTTCACGTCGGTGGCCGAGGCGATGTGGCGTGCCGCGCGCTGCAGGTAGTCGGCCACCGCCCAGTGGAACTTGTGGCCCAGCGCCTCCTTCACCATCTGCGCCACCACCGGCGCCGCGCCGCCCAGTTGCGCATGGCCGAAGGCATCGCGTGCGCCCTGTTCGGCCAGGAAGGTGCCGTCGGGGTGGTGGCAGCCCTCGGACACCACCACCGAGCAGTAGCCGTGCTGCTGCACCATGGCATCGACGCGCGCCAGGAAGCGGGCCGCATCGAACTCGATCTCGGGGAACAGCACCACCACCGGAATGCCATGGTCGGCCACCAGCCCGCCGGCCGCGGCGATCCAGCCCGCGTGGCGGCCCATCACCTCGAGCACGAACACCTTGGTGGAGGTGGCGGCCATCGAGCGCACGTCGAACGAGGCCTCCAGCGTGGACACCGCCACGTACTTCGCTACCGAGCCGAAGCCCGGGCAGCAGTCGGTCAGCGGCAGGTCGTTGTCGATGGTCTTGGGCACGTGGATCGCCTGCAGCGGGTAGCCCATCGACTGCGACAGCTGGCTCACCTTGAAGCAGGTGTCGGCCGAGTCGCCGCCGCCGTTGTAGAAGAAGTAGCTGATGCCGTGCGCCTTGAACACCTCGATCAGGCGCTCGTACTCGCGGCGGTTCTTCTCGAGCGACTTGAGCTTGTAGCGGCACGAGCCGAACGCGCCCGAGGGCGTGGTGCGCAGCGCCGCGATCGCCTCGGCCGGCTCGGCACTGGTGTCGATCAGGTCCTCGGTGAGCGCGCCGAGGATGCCGTTGCGTCCGGCATAGAGCGTGCCGATGCGGTCCGGGTGCTGGCGCGCCGTCTCGATCACGCCGCAGGCCGAGGCGTTGATGACCGAGGTGACGCCGCCCGACTGGGCGTAGAAGGCGTTGAGGATGGGCATGCGCGGCATTCTCCCGCAGCCCTTTCCATGGCGCCAGTGGTGCCAAATGCGGGGCGCTTCAGCGCCCGCCGAGGCCCATCGCGCGCGTGATCACCTCTTTCATGATCTCGTTGGTGCCGCCGTAGATGCGCTGCACGCGCGCGTCGGCGTACGCGCGGGTGATCGGGTACTCCCACATGAAGCCGTAGCCGCCGTGCAGCTGCACGCACTCGTCCATCACCTTGCACTGCAGGTCGCTGGTCCAGTACTTGGCCATGCTCGCGGTGGCGGTGTCGAGCTTCTCGGCCATCAGCAGCTCGATGCACTTGTCGACGAACACCTGCGCCACCTGCACCTCGGTCTGCAGCTCGGCCAGCGTGTAGCGCGTGTTCTGGTAGTTGCCCACGGGCTGGCCGAACACCTTGCGCTCCTTCACGTAGGCCACGGTGTGGTCGATGGCCGCTTGCGACGCGGCCACCGCGCTGATCGCGATCTGCAGCCGCTCCCAGGGCAGCTGCTCCATCAGACAGACGAAGCCGCGGTTGACCTCGCCCAGCAGCGCCTCGGCGGGCAGGCGCACGTCGTTGAAGAACAGCTCCGAGGTGTCCTGCGCCTTCAGGCCCAGCTTCTTCAGGCGCTTGCCCTTCTCGAAGCCCGGCATGCCGCGCTCGACGAGGAACAGGCTCGTGCCCTTCGCGCCCGCGGCCGGGTCGGTCTTTGCGACCACGATCACCAGGTCGGCATGCCAGCCGTTGGTGATGAAGGTCTTGCTGCCGTTGAGCAGGTAGCTGCCGTCGGCCTGGCGGATGGCGCTGGTCTTCACGGCCTGCAGGTCGCTGCCCGCGCCGGGTTCGCTCATGGCGATGGCGCCGACCATCTCGCCGCTGGCGAGCTTGGGCAGGTAGTGCTGTTTCTGCGCCTCGGTGCCGTAGCGCAGGATGTACGGCGCCACGATCTCGTTGTGCAGGCCGAAGCCGATGCCTGTGAAGCCGCGTGCCCACAGCTCCTCGAACTGGATCACCGAGTACAGCAGGTCGGCGCCCGCGCCGCCGTAGGTGTCGGGCAGCGCCATGCACAGGAAGCCGTTCTCGCCGGCCTTGGACCAGACGGCGCGGTCGACGTAGCCCTGCTCTTCCCAGGCGTCGTGGAAGGGCGCGATCTCCTTGTCCATGAAGCGGCGGAAGCTGTCGCGGAAGGCCTCGTGGTCGGCGGTGAAGAGGGTGCGTTCGATGGTCATGGGGACGTCAGCGGGTTTCGAAAACAGGGGGGCGCTTCTGCAGGAAGGCGCTCACGCCTTCACGGAAGCTGGGGCGGTCGATGAGCGCGCGCTGGCGCTCGCTCTCGTAGTGCAACTGTTCCTTCAGCGTGTGGTGCTCCGAGGCGTCGAAGGCCTCGCGCGCTTCGAGTACCGCGTGCGCCGGCAGGCGCGCCAGGCGCTGCGCGATGGCGCGGGCCTCGTCCATCAGCTGCTCGTCGTCGGCGCAGGCCCAGATCAGGCCCCACTGCACGGCGCGCCCGGCGCTCAGGCGCTCGTCCAGCAGTGCCATGCCCATCGCGCGTGCCCGGCCGGCGCGGCGCGGGATGGCCCAGGTGCAGCCCAGGTCGGGCACGATGCCGAGCTTGGGCAGGAACGGGAGGTAGAAGTAGGCGCTGCGTGCCGCGATGGTCACGTCGGCCGCGAGCGCCAGGCCCACGCCCGCACCGGCCGCCGGACCGTTGACGGCGGCCACCACCGGCACCGGCAGCGTGCGCAGCGTCTCGATGAGCGGGTTGCTGAGCTTCTGCATCCACTCGGCGGTCTGGTCGCCGAGCGTCTGGCCGGGCTCGCCGGGCGGCGCCATCGCGCTCAGGTCGGCGCCCACGCAGAAGGCCTTGCCGGCGCCCGTGAGGATCACGGCGCGCACCGTGCGGTCGTCGCGGATGCGTTCGAGCGCGTCGCGCAACTCGACCTGCAGGTCTTTCGCGATCGGGTTCAGCTTGTGCGGCAGGTTCAGCGTGAGCGTAGCGATGCCGTCGGCCTGCTCGCACAGCACGCAGGGTTGGGTTTGTTGCGGCGCGGTCATGCGAGCGCTGCGCCAGAAGTGGTGGTCATGGGCGTGTCCCTTTCAAGGTCAAGAAGGAAAACGGACGCCCAAAGCAAAAAGCCGCCTGTCGTCACGGCGGCACGCGGTGCTGCTCCCTGCGGGGGCGGTCCATGGCATCGAGGTTCGATGCCACGGCGCCCGCGGTCAAGCCGGGGACAACCCGTGCAGTGCCAGTCGCCAAGGCGACCGCACACGAGCCTGTGCGCGCGAGGCCGGGTTCGGCAGCGCGGCGGGCTGCGCGTCCGACACCGAGATGCACGAGGACTCCAGCGCCGACACCAGCACGCGCCGGTGCTCGCTGCTCTCGAAGCGCTCGCCCGGCCCGAGCACGATGTCGCGCGGGTCGCGGTCGAGCGTGATCCACACCGCGCCGCTGCGGCACTCGATGCCCACGCCCGCGCCGTCGGGCACGGCGAAGACGGCGCGGCTGGGCAGGCTCACGTGGAAGCGCGAGCTCGACGAGGAGAAAAAGGTGGAAGGGGACCGGTCGGTGGTGCTCATGGGAACCTCCATTGCATTCGTGATACGAATGAATATAGTGAGCCGAACCCTCTCTTACACGCGGTCATTCGGAACTCGTTGCATGCCTACAGAGAATGCGAAAACCCCTGCCGGCGAGCTCCCGCCGCTCGAGCTGCTGCGCAGCTTCGAGGCCGCCGCGCGCCGGCTCAGCTTCACGCTGGCGGCGGGCGAGCTGCACCTCACGCAGTCGGCCGTGAGCCGGCAGATCCAGCAGCTCGAAGCCAGCCTGGGCGTGCTGCTGTTCGAGCGCCGCCACCGTGCGCTCGCGCTCACCGAGGCCGGCGGCGTGCTGCAGCGCGCCGTCACCGACAGCCTGGAGCGCCTGCGCGACGCCACTGCGCGCGTGCGCGCCAGCGCCGCGCCGCGGCAGGTGTCGATCACCACCACGCCGGGCTTCGCGTCGCTGTGGCTCATTCCGAAACTGGCGCGCTTCACCAGCACGCATCCGCAGGTCGACGTGCGCGTGTCGGCCACGCTCGATGTGCTCGACCTGGACGTGAGCCGCCTCGACCTCGCGGTGCGCTTCGTGCCCATCGGCCGCGGCGTGGGTCCGGCGCTGTTCGAGGAGTCGGTGATCCCGCTGTGCGCGCCGCAGGTGGCCGCGTCGCTGCGCGAGCTGTCCGATTTTTCCAAGCTCACGCTGCTGACCATCGAGTACCCGGACCACAGCGAAGCCCCGACCGCCGACTGGGAGCCGTGGCTCAAGGTGATGGTGCTGGAAGACCTGCGCATGAAGAGCACGCTGCGCTTCTCGCAGTACGCCGATGCGGTGGCCGCCGCGGTGGCGGGGCAGGGCGTGGTGATCGGGCGCCTGCCGCTGCTGCGCGAACTGGTGCGCGACGGCCGGCTCGTGGCGCCGCTCGGCCAGGGCGTGGCATCGCACCGCGGCTACTTCATCGAGATGTCGCGGCGCGCCGCGGGCAACCGCGACGCGCAGGACTTCGCGCAATGGCTGCGCGACGAAGCGGAGGCCGCGCAGCGGGCCTGACTCAACCTGGCAGCAGCACCTTGTTGACGACGTGGATCACGCCGTTCGACTGGTAGACATTGGCGATCGTCACCGCCGCCGTGCCGCCCTTGGCATCGGTCACCCACACCGTGCCGCCGCTCATCGTCGCCGTGAGCGTGCCGCCGCTGGCGGTCTTGAGCATCGCCTTGCCGCCGCCTGCGTTGATCGCGCTCGTCAGCGCCGCGCTGTCCATGCGACCGGGCACCACGTGGTAGGTCAGCACCTTGGTGAGCGTGGCCTTGTTCTCGGGCTTGAGCAGCGTGTCGACCGTGCCGGCCGGCAGCGCCGCGAACGAGGCGTTGGTGGGCGCGAACACCGTGAACGGGCCCGGGCTCTTGAGCGTGGCCACGAGGTCGGCCGCCTTCACCGCGGCGACCAGCGTCGTGTGGTCCTTCGAATTCACTGCGTTGTCGACGATGTCCTTCGTCGGGTACATCGGCGCGCCGCCGACCATCGGGGTGGCAGCATTGCTGCTGGCGTTGCTCATGCCACTGCCGGCGCACGCGCCGAGCAGGACCGACACGCCGAGGGCGATCACGAGTTTTTTCATGGATGTCTCCTGGAAGGAAAGGCTCTGTGGAAACCGCCAACAGCTCGGAGGCGCGATGCGCTTGAGATGCCATACGGCGCGATGTGCGAAGCGGATTCAATCGGCGTGCCCTGTCAGCTTTGCGCCACAGCGCGCCGCGACGGGCTTGCGCACGGCGAAGGCCCTCGCCAGAATCCGCCCTTCCTTTTTCAGCGACAGTTTTTTCCGACACCGCGCACGGCGACGATCAACCTCCCGGGCGAGAACACCATTCAATGAACCGTTCACTGAACACCTGACGCACACCGACCGCCCCGGCCGGATGTGCACCTTCGCATCCGCCGCGGCCGAATCGACAAGGGCCCCGCGCGCAACTGCATTCGCCGGGGCCTTTTTGTTTTTTCGGAGTGTGTGCACATGAGTGCTCAACGAAAGGCCCGCGACGACGACAAGCGTCTGGGCCGGTTCTACTTTGCGGTGCCCGCGTCGGCACCGCGCAATCCCGTGGTGGCCGCGATGGCCCGCCGCGAATCCAGCCAGGGCGCAGGCCGCCACCTGCGCACCCACCGCGCCGAGCGGCGCGCGCAGAAGGTGGCGCTGCAGAAAGCTGCGCGCGACTTCGGGCGGAGGGCCGACGATGCGTGACGACATGGACAAGGTGATCGTCGAGCGTCCGCGCGGCGGCTGGCGCGTGCAGGGCGATGGCCGCCCGTGGCGCAACAGCCCCGAGCGCGGTTCGCACCTGGGCATGAAGCGCGGCCTGCAGCATCCGAAGTGGCTGAGCGAAAACCTCCAGCCGCTCAAGCGCTGGCTGCACAAGCAGGTGCACCGGCCGTGGGACAAGGTGTACGCCGAGCTGTGCAGCGGCATCGATCGCCGCAGCACGGTGCAGGCGCACATCTTCCTGCACGTCGACGACTTCGTGGCGCGCGACGCGGTGCTGTGCGACGGCGAGGTGCGGGTGCGGCCTCACCGCTGGGGAACCCGCGACGGCGTGCCGCTGCACGAAGCGCCGGGCGTCGAGCTGTTCGTGCACCCGGTCACCGGCATCCTGCTGCCGAACCGGCGCCTGCGCGAAGCGCGCGCGGCGCGTCGTGTGGACCGGGCCGCGCGGCGGGGCGACACGCCTTACGCGGTCTACCACGTGATCGACGAGACCACGCAGTGGCACTGCGTCGACGGCTGCTGGTTCGAGGTCGTGCTGGCGAAGTTTCCTGAGCGCGCAAGCGCGACGCAGCCGGAACCCAAGTGCTACGACGTGCTGCGCCGTTGCATGGTCACGCGCTGCGGCGCGGCGCGACGTTCAGCGCCGGGCCTGCCCACGCACTTCGATATGTACGGGCGTCACGATGTCTATGCCGTTGCCAAGCGCCAGCTGAGCCGGCGCGAGGTGAGGGCGCGGTTGGGGGATGCGGCGTGAGCACCGCAGCACGGCTGTTCGCGCGATGATCGGGCGGACTGACATCACCTGCCCCTGAAGGAGCGCGCCATGAGCTTCGCTGCATCATCGAACTGGTTCGTTTGGGCGATCCTGTCGGCCGTCTTCGCCGCGATGACGGCCATCCTCGCCAAGCTGGGCCTGGCCGGCGTCGATGCCGACATGGCGACGCTGGTGCGAACCGTGGTGATCCTCGTCGTGCTCGCGGCCTTCGTGAAGGCCACGGGCAAGTGGAGCAATCCCTTCGAACTGTCGCCGTGCACCTGGGCCTTTCTCGTGCTGTCGGGGCTGGCGACCGGCGCGTCGTGGGTCTGCTACTTCCGCGCGCTCAAGATGGGGAATGCCTCGCAGGTCGCGCCGGTCGACAAGCTCAGCGTGGTGCTCGTGGTGCTGTTCGCCGTGATGTTCCTCGGCGAGCGCCCGTCCGTGCGCGAGTGGGGCGGCGTGGCGATGATCGCGGGCGGAGTGTTGATGCTGGCGATCAAGCGCTAGGCGGTGCCGTCGGGCGCACCAATGCCTTGGCTCTCGGCAGCACCCAGAACGCCAGCGTCCCCGCCGCCAGCATCCCGCTCACCGTGAGGAACACCGCGCGAAACGGCTCGCTGCCCTGGGCCACGGCCCAGGAGGCGGCGACGCCGGTGGTCCATTGCATCAGCGAGACGCCGAGGAACATCGCCATGTTGAGCAGCGCCATTGCGCGGCCCGTGACGGCCGCCGGGTAGGCGTTCTTGGTGTACGCGTACAGCAGCACGCTGTAGCCCGACAGCATGCCGTAGACGATCGGCAGGCCGATGTCGATGGCGCGCGATTGCGTGAGGGCCATGGCGGCGAACATCGCCGCGCCGGCGAAGGCGCAGCGCATCATCCAGCGCGTGCGGCGCGCGCCGCCGGGGTCGAGGCGGCCGAACAGCATGGGGCTGGCCATGCCGGCGACGGTCATCACCAGCGCCACGTTGCCGCTGGCCACGAGCGAGAGGCCGTGGCGGTCGTGCAGCACGGGGCCCAGCCACAGGCCGCGCAGCGTGATGAAGGCCGCATACGACACGCAGGCGAAGCACAGCAGGCCGAGCGTGTGCGGCATGGCGAACAGCGGCAGCAGGTCGCGCACGGCCTGGCGCAGCGACTGGCGCTCGGGTGCGGGTTCGTCCGATGCGATCGTTGTTGTCGTCGTGCGTGCGGGCTCGTGCACGCGCCAGAAGATGACGATCCACGAGAGCACGGCGAAGGCGGTCAGCGCGGCATAGCCGGCGCGCCACGAGGCGGCTTCGATCAGCAGCGCCAGCGGCGTGCCGGTGAACAGGATGCCCATGCCCGCGAGGCTCATCACCAGCCCCGACATGGCGGTGAAGCGCGCGGCGTCGAAGTGCCGCGCGATGAACACGGTGCAGGCCAGGAAGGCCGGCGCGCAGCCCACGCCGATCAGCGCCTGCCCCAGCAGCAGCGCGCCGAAGCCCGGCGCCACGGTGCACAGCGCGGCGCCCGCGATGGCCAGCGGAAAGGCGGTGAGCACGGTGCGGCGCACGCCGAAGTGGTCGATCGACACGCCCATCGCGAGCTGCATGATGCCGAAGGTGAAATGGAAGGTGCCGGCCCACGTGCCCAACGCCTGCGGCGTGAGGCCGAAGTGCTGCGTGAGCGGCGTGGCCATCATGGCGCCGACGGTGCGAAAGGCCTGGCTCAGCGCGAAGGCGGTGGCCAGTGCGACCAGCATGGCCGCGGCCGAGGTCGACCCGCGGGTCGGGGGCGGCGAAGCCGCGTGCTTGTTCATCGAAAGAGACGGAGACCGGAGAGAGAAGAGGGCGTCGTCGATGCTACCGGCATGTCGCGCCCCATGCAGAACGGCGCCCGAGGGCGCCGTTCGTTGCGTGTCTCCGAGGCGTCAGTACCGGCGGTGGCCGGCACTGCGCAAGGCGCGCGTCAGGCCGCGGCCTTGACCTTCAGGCGCCAGGCGTGCAGCAGCGGCTCGGTGTAGCCGCTGGGCTGCTCGATGCCCTTGAACACGAGGTCTTGCGCGGCCTTGTAGGCGGCCGAGGTGTCGAAGTGGCCGGCCATCGGCTGGTACAGCGCGTCGCCGGCGTTCTGCTCGTCGACCACCTTGGCCATGCGCTGGAAGGCCTCGTCGACCTGCGCCTTGGTGACCACGCCGTGCAGCAGCCAGTTGGCGATGTGCTGGCTCGAGATGCGCAGCGTGGCGCGGTCTTCCATGAGGCCGACGTTGTGGATGTCGGGCACCTTCGAGCAGCCCACGCCCTGGTCGACCCAGCGCACCACGTAGCCCAGGATGCCCTGCACGTTGTTGTCGATTTCCTGCTGCTTCTCGGCGTCGGTCCACTTGGCCTGCGCAGCGATCGGCACCTGCAGCAGCGCGTTCAGGATGTTCTCGCGCTCGCCGTCGGCGTCGATCTTTTCCAGCTCTTGCTGCACCGCGGTCACGCTGACCTGGTGGTAGTGCAGCGCGTGCAGCGTGGCGGCGGTGGGCGAGGGCACCCAGGCGGTGTTGGCGCCGGCCTTGGGGTGGGCGATCTTCTGCTCGAGCATGGCGGCCATCAGGTCGGGCATGGCCCACATGCCCTTGCCGATCTGCGCCTTGCCGCGCAGGCCGCAGTTCAGGCCGACGAGCACGTTGTTCTTCTCGTAGGCGCCGATCCAGGCGCTGGACTTCATGTCGCCCTTGCGGATCATCGGGCCGCCCTGCATGGCGGTGTGCATCTCGTCGCCGGTGCGGTCCAGGAAGCCGGTGTTGATGAAGGCCACGCGCGCGGCGGCTTCGGCGATGCAGGCCTGCAGGTTCACGCTGGTGCGGCGCTCCTCGTCCATGATGCCGAGCTTGACGGTGTTGGCGGGCAGGCCGAGCAGCTGCTCGACGCGGCCGAACAGCTCGCTGGCGAAGGCGACTTCGGCCGGGCCGTGCATCTTGGGCTTGACGATGTAGATGCTGCCGGTGCGCGAGTTGCCCTTGCGCTTGACGTCGATCATCGCGATGGTGGTGGTGACCACGGCGTCCAGGATGCCTTCGGGGATTTCCTTGCCGCCTTCGTACAGGATGGCCGGGTTGGTCATCAGGTGGCCCACGTTGCGCAGGAACATGAGCGAGCGGCCGTGCAGCTTCAGCGGCTGGCCGTTGGCGCCCGTGTACTCGCGGTCGGCATTCAGGCCGCGCGTGAAGGTCTTGCCGCCCTTGGCGACTTCTTCGGTCAGCGTGCCCTGCACGATGCCCAGCCAGTTGGCGTACGCGACGACCTTGTCGGCCGCGTCGACCACGGCCACCGAGTCTTCCAGGTCGAGGATGGTCGAGAGCGCGGCTTCGAGCACGAGGTCGCTCACGCCGGCCGCATCGCTCTTGCCGATGGCGGTGCTGCGGTCGATGCGGATGTCCAGGTGGATGCCGTTGTGCTTGAGCAGCACCGACGACGGCGCGGCGGCGTCGCCCTGGTAGCCGACGAACTGCGATGCGTCGGCCAGGCCGGTGGTGCTGCCCTGCAGTGCGACGACCAGCTGGCCGTCCTTCACGCTGTAGCCGGTGGCGTTCTTGTGCGAGCCGTTGGCCAAAGGCGCGGCCTGGTCGAGCACGTTGCGCGCGAACTCGATGACCTTGGCGCCGCGCACGGGGTTGTAGCCCTTGCCCTTTTCGGCACCGCCGGTTTCGGGAATGGCGTCGGTGCCGTACAGCGCGTCGTACAGCGAACCCCAGCGCGCGTTGGCGGCGTTCAGGGCGTAGCGCGCGTTCAGGATCGGCACCACCAGCTGCGGGCCGGCCTGCAGCGCGAGTTCGGAGTCGACGTTGGCCGTGGTGGCCTTCACGCCCTTGGGCTGCGGCAGCAGGTAGCCGATCTTTTCCAGGAAGGCGCGGTAGGCCGGCATGTCGGCGATCGGGCCGGGGTTCTTCTTGTGCCAGGCGTCGAGTTCGCTCTGCAGGCGGTCGCGCTCGGCGAGCAGGGCGACGTTCTTGGGCGCCAGGTCATGGACGATGGCGTCGAAGCCCTTCCAGAACACGTCGCTGGCCACGCCGCTGGCGGGCAGGACCTTCTCTTCGACGAAGCGGTGCAGTTCGGTCGCGACCTGGAGTCGGTGGGCGGTGGTGCGGTCGGTCATGTGTTTCTCCTTGGGGAACGCAATGCAAAAAACAGGAAATCGGGGGCGGCGCAGCAGTGGGGCGCACTTGCCCCAGGTGAAGCCATGGGAGAACTGTATTCGATACTTTGCGGGCGAGTAAGAGCCGAAAGTGAGATTTATCTGTGACAAAAATGAAGGTAATCGACCCAGGCCCCAGCCTCGCTTCAAAGGGTAGGCCCTGAGGCCGGGCCGGTGGCAGCTGTATATATTTAACTTCTTAAATAATCAGCTCCCGCCGCAATGATCCTCCTGGCTTCCAACGAAAACCCGCTCGGCATGCCCGAGTCGGCCCGCCGCGCCGCCGCCGCCGCCCTCGAAGGCGCGGGCAACTACCCCGACAGCAACGGCACCGCGCTCAAGCAGGCGCTGGCCGCCCGGCTCGACGTGCCGCCCGAGTGGCTCACGCTGGGCAGCGGGTCGAGCGAGATCCTCGAGCTCGCAGCGCAGGTCAGCCTCAAGCCGGGCGAGAGCGTCGTCTATTCGCAGTACGGCTTCATCGTCTATGCGGCGGCCACGGCGCACGCCCATGCGCGCGCCACCGTCGTGCCTTCGCGTGACTTCGGCCACGACCTGGACGCGATGCGCGCCGCCATCGGCGACGACACGAAGCTGGTCTTCGTGGCCAATCCGAACAACCCGACCGGCACCTTCATCGATGCTGCGCCGCTGCGCGAGTTTCTGCAATCGGTGCCCGCGCACGTGACGGTGCTGCTCGACGAGGCCTACACCGAGTACCTGTCGCCCGCGCAGCGCTACGACAGCATCGAATGGGTGCGCCGCCTGCCCAACCTGATCGTGGCGCGCACTTTTTCCAAGGCCTTCGGCCTGGCGGGGATGCGCATCGGCTACGGCGTGTCGCAGCCGGCGCTCACGGCGCGCCTGAACGCGCACCGCCCGCGCTTCAACGTGACGACGCCGGCCCAGGCCGCGGCCGTGGCGGCGCTGGGCGACGCCGACTTCCTGGCGCGCACCTACGAACTCAACACCGCCGGGCGCGAGCAGCTTGCCGCGGGCTTCGCCGCGCTGGGCCTGCCGCACGTGCCGTCGTCGGGCAACTTCGTGATGGTGCAGGTCGGCGATGCGCCCGCCGTGCACGCGCGCCTGCTGGCCGCCGGCATCGAGGTCTCGCTGCTCGGCCCCTACGGCCTCCCGCAATGGCTGCGCGTGAGCGTCGGCCTGCCGGCGCAGAACGAGGCGCTGCTGGCCGCGCTGCGCTGAAGACCCCACGCACACCGAAGAACAACCACCCCGAGGAGACCGCCCCATGCAACGCCGCCAGTTCGCAGCGCAGGCCGCTGCCGTCATCACCGCCACGGCGCTCGCGCCGATGGCGTTCGCGCAGGAGCGCACGGTGCGCATCCTGATCGGCTTTCCGCCGGGCGGGTCGGCCGACGTGGTCGCGCGGATCCTGGCCGACAAGATGCGCGTGTCGCTCGGACAGAACGTCATCGTCGACAACAAGCCCGGCGCGGCCGGCCGGCTGGCGCTGGCCGAGCTCAAGCGCTCGCCGCCGGACGGCAGCGTGCTGATCTTCTCGCCCAGCGGCGCGATGGTGATCCACCCGTGGCTGTATTCGAACCTCGGCTACGACACGGTGAAGGACTTCACGCCGATCTCGCTCGGCAGCACCTTCGACTTCGCGGTGACGGCCGGACCGGGCGCGCCGGCGGGCGACCTGAAGGCGGTGATGGCCTGGATGAAGGCCAACCCGGGCAAGGCCAACTACGCGACCTCGGGTGCCGGCACGGTGCCGCACTTCGCGGGCCAGCTGCTGGCGCAGGCCTCGGGCGTGCCGATGACGCACGTCGCCTACCGCGGCGGCGCGCCGGCCGCGCAGGACCTCATCGGCGGACAGGTGCCGCTGATGGTGGACACCGCCTCGGAAACCATCGAGCACCACCGTGCGGGCAAGGTCCGCATCCTCGCGGTGACGGGCGAAAAGCGCAGCCGCGCGCTGCCCGACGTGCCGACGCTGAAGGAAGCGGGCATCAACGTGACGGCCGATGCCTTCTTCGGCTTGTATGGCCCGCCGGGCATGTCGCCCGAGCTGGTCGCGCGCATCGACAAGGCCGTGGCCGACGCGCTGCGCCTGCCCGATGTGCAGGAAAAGATCTACGCGCTGGGCCTCGTGCCGGCGCATGCGGGGCCGGCGGAGCTGGCGACGATCCAGGCGATGCACCTGAAGCGGTGGGAGCTACCGATCAAGAACTCGGGCTTCAAAGCGGAGTCCTGATGCTCACACCTGCCCGCTGAGCGCCTGCGCCGCCGCGCGCACGGGCTCGATGTAGCCCTCTTCATAGCGGTGCGTCGGCATCGTCAGCGTGACCGCCGCGGCGAGGCCGCCATCCGCGTGGAACACCGGCGCCGAGATGCCCGCCAGCTCGGCCGTGCGGTCGCCCACCAGCGCGCAATAACCCTGCGCGCGGATCGCGTCGTACAGCTTGCGTTCCTTCGTGCCGCGCGGCCGTTCGGCCTCGGGCCCGAAGGCGATCAGCACGCGCGCGCCCGCGCCCCGGTCGTTGGGCAGCAGGTCGCCCGCGCGCACGTGGTCACGCACCACATGCGAGGAATCGATGCGGAACTGGCACAGCCGCACCCAGCTGTCGCCCTGGTCCTGCCGCACGTGGTACGCCGCGCTCTCGCCGGTGGCGGCGGCGAGCGTGCGCAGCACCGGCAGCACGAGGCGGTCGAGCGATTGCGACGCGGCGTACAGCCCGTGCAGTCGCGCGATCTCCAGCCCCAGCGCATAGCGCCCGTCGTCCTGCCGGCGGATCAGCCGCGCGTGTTCGAGCGAGGCCAGCAGGCGCAGCACCGTGCTCTTGTAGAGCTGCGTGCGCTCGGCGAACTGCGCGAGCGACAGCGCCTCGTCGCCGGGCCGGAAGGCCGACAGCAGGCTCAGCGCGCGGTCGACCGCGGCGGCGCCGCCGGGGGCGGCGTTGAGGTCGGACACCGATTCGGTCTGGGCTTTGCGGGGCATGGCGTGGCTTGACAGTCGGCGGGCTTGCCGATTTAATTCTGTTTAACAGAATATAGTTCTGCAAGATAGAACAGTCAAGAAAGCACCCGATGACCTCCCCCGACGTTCTCATCAGCGAGGTCGGTCCGCGCGACGGCCTGCAGTCCGTGAAGGCCACCATGCCCACGGCCGACAAGCTGCGCTGGATCGATGCGCTGCATGCCGCCGGCCTGCGCGAGATCGAGGTCGCCTCGTTCGTGCCCGCGAAGCTGCTGCCGCAGATGGCCGACGCCGCCGAGGTGGTGCGCCACGCGGTCACGTTGCCCGGCCTCGTGGTGATGGCGCTGGTGCCCAACCGCAAGGGCGCGCAGGCCGCGCTCGAGGCGGGCGTGCACAAGCTCACGATGCCGGTGTCGGCCAGCGTGGCGCATTCGCTGGCCAACGTGCGCAAGACGCCGACCGAGATGGTCGAGGAGGTGCGTGCCATCGCCGAGCTGCGCGGCGCCCTCGCGCCGCAGGTGAAGCTCGAAGCCGGCATCTCCACCGCCTTCGGCTGCACGCTGCAGGGGCTGGTGCCGGAAGACGACGTGATCCGCCTGGCCGTGCAGTGCGTCGAGGCCGGCGCGCAGGAGGTCGGCCTGTCGGACACCGTGGGCTACGCCAACCCCGCGCAGGTGCGCCGCCTCTTCAAGCGGCTGCGCGCCGAACTCGGCGTGCACGCGGGCGCGGCCCACATGCACAACACGCGCGGCCTGGGCATCGCCAACTGCCTGGCCGCGTGGGACGAGGGCGTGCGCACCTTCGACGCCTCGCTCGGCGGCCTCGGCGGCTGCCCGTATGCGCCGGGCGCGTCGGGCAATGCGGTCACCGAAGACCTCGTCTTCATGTTCGAGGCCATGGGCGTGCGCACCGGCATCGACATCGACACACTCATCGCGGCGCGCGCGCCGCTCATGGCCGGCCTGCCCGGCGAGCCGGTCTACGGCATGACGCCCGAAGCCGGCCTGCCCAAGGGCTTTGTCCAGGAAACCCTCCCTCATGTCTGAAGCCAATCCCTTGCCCTACGCGGGCGTGCGCGTCGTCGAGTTCACCCACATGGTCATGGGCCCGACCTGCGGCCTGCTGCTGGCCGACCTGGGCGCCGAAGTCATCAAGGTCGAGCCCATTGAGGGCGACAACACGCGCCGCCTGCTGGGCTCGGGCGCGGGTTTCTTCCCGACCTTCAACCGCAACAAGAAGAGCATCGCGCTCGACCTGAAGAAGCCCGAGGGCGTGGAGGCCGCGCTGCGCCTCATCGCCACCGCCGACATCGTGAGCGAGAACTTCAAGCCCGGCACGATGAAGAAGCTGGGGCTCGACTACGACACGCTCGCCAAGCTCAACCCGCGCCTCATCTACGTGAGCCACAAGGGCTTCCTGCCCGGCCCCTACGACCACCGCACCGCGCTCGACGAGGTGGTGCAGATGATGGGCGGCCTGGCCTACATGACCGGCCGCGCCGGCGACCCGCTGCGCGCGGGCACCAGCGTGAACGACATCATGGGCGGCATGTTCGGCGCCATCGGTGCCATGGCCGCGCTGCGCCAGCGCGATCTCACCGGCAAGGGCTGCGAGGTGCAGTCGGCGCTGTTCGAGAACAACGTGTTCCTCGTCGCGCAGCACATGATGCAGTTCGCCGCCACAGGCAAGGCGGCCGATCCGATGCCCAGCCGCATCTCGGCCTGGGCCGTGTACGACGTGTTCACGGTGAAGGACGGCGAGCAGATCTTTCTTGCGGCTGTGAGCGACAAGCAGTGGGCGATCTTCTGCAAGGCCTTCGGCCTCGAGGAGATGCTGGCCGACCCGCGCCTGAAGACCAACAACGACCGCGTGCGCGCACGCGAGTGGATGATGCCGATCCTGCGCTCGCACCTCGCCAACCACAGCGCGGCTGAACTGAGCGCGGTGTTCGAGCAGAACGAGCTGCCCTTCGCGCCCATCACCAAGCCGCAAGAATTGTTCGACGACCCGCACCTCAACGCCACCGGCGGCCTCGCGCCCGTGCGCATGAACGACGGCCACATGGCCAAGGTGCCGCTTGCGCCGTTCACGCTGGGCGGCGAACGCCCCGGCATCCGCCTGCAGCCGCCGCACATCGGCGAGCACAGTGCGGCGCTGCTGAAGGAAGTGGGCTACAGCGACGGCGACATCGCCGCGCTGCGGGCGCAGGGCGTCACGGCCGGCGACTGAGCCCCTGCTCCATGCGCGGCGGGCGATATAGTTCCCGCGCCATGGACCGCCTCAAGCAGCTCGAATCCTTTGTCTCGGTCGCGACCCGCGGCAGCCTCACCGCGGCGGCCAAGGCGGAAGGCGTGGCGCCCGCGATCATGGGCCGTCGCATCGACGCGCTCGAAGAACGCCTGGGCGTCAAGCTGCTGGTGCGCACCACGCGCCGCATCGCGCTCACGCACGAAGGCAGCGCCTTTCTCGAAGACTGCCAGCGCCTGCTGACCGAGTTCGCGAACGCCGAGGCCAGCGTGAGCGCCGGCGGCGTGAAGGCCAGCGGCCACCTGCGCGTGACCGCGCCGGCCGGCTTCGGCCGCCGCCACGTCGCGCCGCTGGTGCCGCGCTTTCATGCGCTGCATCCCGAGGTGACGATCTCGCTGAACCTCAGCGACCGCGTGGTCGACGTCACGGGCGAGAGCTTCGACTGCGCCGTGCGCGTGGGCGACCTGCCCGACTCGTCGCTCGTGAGCGTGCGCCTGGCAGACAACCGCCGCCGCTGCGTCGCCACGCCCGAGTTCCTGCGCCGCCACGGCGCGCCCAAGCATCCGGGCGAGCTGTCGCGCTTTGCCTGCCTCACGCTGTCGAGCGACGCCTCGCAGACGCGCGGCTGGGCCTTTCGCATTACCAGCGAGGAGGGCGTGCAGGAACTCATCCATCTGCGCCCCAGCGGCCCGCTCGATTGTTCCGACGGCCAGGTGCTGCATGACTGGTGCCTGGCGGGCCACGGCATCGCCTGGCGCAGCACCTGGGAGGTCGAGGCCGAGATCGACGCCGGCCTGCTCGTGCCCCTGCTCGACGACTTTGCCGCACCGCCCAACGGCATCTATGCGGTGTTCACAGGCACCAAGCACCTGCCGCTGCGCGTGCGACTGTGGCTTGATTTCCTCAAAGCGCAGTACGGGCAGCCGGAATTCTGGGGCGGGCGGTCCTGAAATCGTGACCGGGCGGCACAATGCTTTTTGCATTTGCTTGCAACCCCGATGAAGAAAGTTTCCGATGACCCTCGAAGCCATCCTCGCCTACCTGCATCTGTTGGCCATCCTCACGATGGTCGTGTTCATCTCCAGTGAAGCCGCGCTGTGCCGCGTGCAATGGCTCAATGCCGCCGTGGTCGAACGGCTGGCCAAGGTCGACATGGTCTACGGCATCGCCGCGATCGCCGTGCTGGCCACGGGCATCGCGCGCACCTGGTGGGGCGTGAAGGGCACGGCCTGGTACTGGACCAACCCGCTGCTGCACGTGAAGCTCACGCTGTTCATCATCGTGGGCGTGCTGTCGATCTTCCCGACGCTGACCTACTTCCGCTGGCGCAAGACGCTGCGCGCCACGGGCAAGCTGCCGGCAGAGGCCGACATCCTGAAGACGCGCAAGCTGGTGATGATCCAGGCGCACCTGATCGCGCTGATCCCGCTGGTGGCAGTGTTCCTGGCGCGCGGCTTCGGCAAGTAATCAACACAAAAGACAAAAGAAAAGGCCCGCATGAGCGGGCCCTTCGGGAGTAACAAATGTCAGCGCCACACGGCGCCGCGCCGGATCAGGCCTTGGCCGCGTCGGCTTCGCACTTCTTCATGAAGCTGTTCTTGGCGGCACCGGCCAGGGCCTTGCCGTTCTTGTCGAGGGCCTTGGCGGCGCAGGCGGGTCCGGCGGCGGCCTTGGTGCACTTCTTCATGAAGCTGTTCTTGGCGGCGCCGGCCAGGGGCTTGCCGTTCTTGTCGATGGCCTTGGCATCGCAGCTGGCGCCACCGGCCGGTGCGGCCGCGGCGGCAGGGGCTGCCGCAGGTGCGGCGGCGGCAGCGGGGGCCACGACCGGGGCGGGTGCCTTGTCCTGCGCGTAGGCGCTGAACGACAGGCAGGCGCCGAGCGCGACGGTGGAGGCGACCAGGGAAAGGAGCTTCTTCATGGTGGATATGTCCTTGCAAGGTTGGGTTGTGACAGACGCCCCGCCTCGGGGCCGACCATCCTAACGGGCGACATCGCCCATCGGATGACGATCGTTAACTGGGTCCGGGTTTGCCCCCGGTAAAATTCACAGATGCTATTGGTCAAACAGGAGCTGCTCGCGGCGCTCGCGAACACGCTCGAAACCCTCTCTCCCGGCGCCGGCGCCAAAGCCGCGTTCGAGTCGCCCAAGGTGGCGGCGCACGGCGATTTCGCCAGCACCGCTGCCATGCAGCTCGCCAAGCCGCTGGGGCGCAAGCCCC
The DNA here is from genome assembly GCF_059423965.1 of Variovorax sp. GW458-11-26-14-LB1. Classification (NCBI taxonomy): domain Bacteria; kingdom Pseudomonadati; phylum Pseudomonadota; class Betaproteobacteria; order Burkholderiales; family Comamonadaceae; genus Variovorax; species Variovorax sp. GW458-11-26-14-LB1. Next base: position 25,535 of record NZ_JBWKYW010000028.1, on the reverse strand, counting down.
GCGAACTGGCCGAGGAACTGAGCGCTGCGCTGCTCGCCACCCCCGCTTTCAGCCAATGGGTCGAGGCCATCGAGATCGCCGGCCCCGGCTTCCTCAACATCCGCCTGAAGGCTGCCGCCAAGCAGCAGATCGTGCGCGAGGTGCTGGCCGCCGGCGAAGCCTTCGGCCAGCAGCCCGCCACCGGCGAAAAGGTGTTGGTCGAGTTCGTCTCGGCCAACCCGACCGGTCCGCTGCACGTCGGCCACGGCCGCCAGGCCGCGCTGGGCGACGCCATCTGCAACCTGCAGGCCTCGCAGGGCCAGAGCGTGTGGCGCGAGTTCTATTACAACGACGCCGGCGTGCAGATCCAGACGCTGGCCAACAGCACGCAGCTGCGCGCCAAGGGCTTCAAGCCCGGTGACCCCGAGTGGCCCAGCGGCGAAAAAGCCCCGGCCTACAACGGCGACTACATCGCCGATATCGCCGAGGACTTCAAGGCGAAGAAGACCGTCAAGTCGGACGACCGCGAGTACACCGCCAGCGGCGACATCGACGACCTGGACAGCATCCGTGAGTTCGCCGTGGCCTACCTGCGCCGCGAGCAGGACCTCGATCTGCAGGCCTTCCGCGTGCGCTTCGACAACTACTACCTCGAGTCCAGCCTCTACACGAGCGGGCGCGTCGAAGCCGCCGTGGCCAAGCTCGTGGCCGCCGGCAAGACCTACGAACAGGATGGCGCGCTGTGGCTGAAGTCGACCGACTACGGCGACGACAAAGACCGCGTGATGAAGAAGCAGGACGGCACGTACACCTACTTCGTGCCCGACGTCGCGTATCACATCGCCAAGTGGGAACGGGGCTTTCACAAGGTCGTGAACATCCAGGGCACCGACCACCACGGCACCATCGCGCGCGTGCGCGCCGGCCTGCAGGCCGCGGGCGAAGGCATTCCCGAGGGCTACCCCGACTACGTGCTGCACACCATGGTGCGCGTCATGAAGGGCGGCGAAGAGGTCAAGATCAGCAAGCGCGCCGGCAGCTACGTCACGCTGCGCGACCTGATCGAGTGGACCAGCACCGATGCCGTGCGCTTCTTCCTGCTCAGCCGCAAGCCCGACACCGAGTTCCTTTTCGACATCGATCTGGCGTTGGCGCAAAACAACGACAACCCGGTCTACTACGTGCAGATGGCGCACGCGCGCATCTGCAAGATGCTGCGCGACTGGGCCGGCGACGTGGCATCTCTGAGCACGGTGGACCTGTCCTCGCTGGAGGCCCCGCAAGCGCAGACGCTGATGCTGCAACTGGCCAAGTACCCGGGCATGTTGACGGCCGCTGCCAAGGATTTCGCGCCCCACGACGTAACTTTCTACCTGCGCGAGTTGGCCGCCAATCTGCACAGCTACTATGACGCCGAGCGTGTGCTGGTCGACGACGAAACGTTGAAGAAAGCGCGCCTGGCACTCGTCGCCGCTTGCGCGCAGGTGCTGCACAATGGCCTCGCGATCCTCGGCGTTAGTGCGCCGAGCAAGATGTGAATCACCCTCTGAACATGAAGAAGACAAGCAGACAACGCGGCAACATCGTCATCGGGCTGATCATTGGCCTGGTGCTCGGTCTGGGCGTCGCCCTGGGCATCGCGGTCTACGTCACCAAGGTGCCGATCCCGTTCGTCAACAAGACGCAACGCGGCGGTGCCGAGCAGGACGAAGCCGAAGCCCGCAAGAACCGCGACTGGGACCCGAACGCGCCGCTGGCCGGCAAGGCCGGCGCGCCCAAGCCGGCCGCCACGCCGCCGGCCGCCACGGCCACCGGCCCGGTGAACCCGATCACCGGCGCGCCCGCCACCGTGGCCCCCGGCACGCCGCCCGTCGCCACCGCGCCGGTCACCGCCCCGGCCCCCGTGGTGGTGGCGCCCAAGCCGGCGCGCCCCGCGCCGGTGCCGGCCGAAGCCAACGCCTTGCCGCCGTCGAACGATCCGCTGGGCGACCTGGCCCGCGCCCGCGCAGGCGGCAGCACGACCACCGCGTCCGCCGCGCCGAGCCACACGGCCGCCGCGCCGTCGTCGTCGGGTGCCGACCCCTTCATGTACTTCGTGCAGGCCGGCGCCTTCCGCACCACCGACGACGCCGAGGCGCAGCGCGCCAAGCTGTCGCTCATGGGCGTCGAGGCCAAGGTCACCGAGCGCGAGCAGGCTGGTCGCACGGTCTACCGCGTGCGCGCGGGCCCGTTCAACAAAAAGGACGACGCCGACCGGCTGAAGGAACGGCTCGACGGCGGCGGTCTCGAATCGGCGCTGGTGCGCGTGCAGCGCTGACCGACGCCTTTCTTGAACAGCCTTTAAGCTCTCGCCCGCGCGGCATCTGCCGCACGCTGTTTTTGTCAATTCCAGCGCCTCGGTCGCGCCGTCCACGGGGAACTCCCGGCGGCGCGCCGGCTCTGTACTGCGGTACCCACAGGAGAACCTTTTCCATGAAACGTCGTGACTTTTCGCTGGCCGCCACTTCGATCGGGCTGCTTTCGCTGGCTGCCGTTCCGGCACACGCCCAGCGCGCCCCCAAGGCCGGCACCGATTTCCTCGTGCTCGACAAGCGCGTGCCCGTCGATGCACCCGCCGGCAAGGTTGAGGTGGTCGAGTTCTTCTCGTACAACTGCCCGCATTGCAACGACTTCGAGCCCTCGCTCGAAGCCTGGGTCAAGGCAGCCCCGAAGGAAGTGGCCTTCCGCCGCATCCCGGTGCCCTTCGTGGGCAACGACGTCGAAGCCAAGCAGCGCCTGTACTTCACGCTCGAAGCCATGGGCAAGCTGGAGGAATACCACCCGAAGGTGTTCGCCGCCATCCACGCGCAGCGCCAGAACCTGAACGGCGACGCCAACATCCAGGCCTGGGCCGAGCGTGCCGGCCTCGACGGCGCCAAGTTCAAGGAAACCTTTGCGTCCTTCGGCGTGGCCAGCAAGGCCCGCCGTGCGGCGCAACAGACCGAGGCCTACAAGGTCGCCGGCGTGCCGGCCCTGGCCGTGGCGGGCCGCTGGTATGTCGATGGCGAAACCGCCGGCAGCATGTCCAAGGTGCTGCAGGTCGCGACCTTCCTCATCGGCGAAGCCAAGAAGGGCTGACCGACCCGACGACCTGGTTTCTTGGTCGAATGCAAGGCCCGCTTCGGCGGGCTTTTTCATTGGCGGCGGTGGGCAATTGCCATCCCACGCATACAATGTTTCAGAGCAAGTTTCGTGCCTTTATGACATTGCCCTCCATCCCCACATTCCCCACCCTTCGTCGCCTCGGCCGCCTGGCTTTCGGTGCGCTGTTGCTGGCCGGTGCCGCCTCGGGCGCCCTGGCCGAAACCGCCGACCGCACCAAGCCGATGAACATCGAGTCCGACTCGATGCGCTACGACGACCTGAAACAGACCAGCGTGTTCACCGGCAACGTGCTGGTCACGAAGGGCACGATCATCATCCGCGGCGCGCGGCTGGACGTGCGCCAGGACGCCGAGGGCTACCAGTACGGCGTGGTCACGGCGGCGCCCGGCAAGCTGGCTTACTACAAGCAGAAGCGCAACGCCGGCGACGAGTGGATCGAGGGCGAGTCGGAAGTCATCGAGTACGACAGCCGCGCCGACAACGTCAAGTTCATCCGCCGTGCCGTCATGCGCCGGCTGATCGGCGCCACGGCCAACGACGAGAGCAGCGGCGCGCTGATCGTCTACGACCAGAGCAACGACACCTACACCGTCAACGGTTCCCTCGTGCCGCCGAACGCCGGCGTCTCGGCGGGCGGCGGCGGCCGCGTGAAGGCCATCCTCACGCCGAAGGCCACGCCAGCCCCGGCGGCGCCCGGCTCCGCACCGGCAGCGGGCGGCAAGAAGCCCGCGGCCCCGGCACCCACCCCCGCGCCCGGCGCCGGGCTGCGCCCGAGCACCACGCTGGGCGGCACCGAAGGGGAAGGGCGCAAGTGATCGAAACCGCAGGAACCCAGACCGCCGACGGCATTCCGGGCAGCCGCCTCGTGGCGCGCGGCCTCAAGAAGAGCTACGGCAGCCGCACGGTCGTGAAAGACGTCTCGCTCGATGTGCAAAAGGGCGAGGTCGTCGGACTGCTCGGCCCCAACGGCGCGGGCAAGACCACCTCGTTCTACATGATCGTCGGGCTGGTGCGCGCCGACGCCGGCGAGATCACCATCGACGGCGAGCCCATCGCCCACATGCCCATTCACCGCCGCGCGCGCATGGGCCTGAGCTACCTGCCGCAGGAGGCCTCGATCTTCCGCAAGCTCACGGTCGAGGAAAACGTGCGTGCCGTGCTCGAGCTGCAGCGCGAGCCCGACGCCAACGGCCGCATGATGCCGCTGACCAAGCAGCACACCGAAGAGCGCCTGGCCGACCTGCTGGCCGACCTGCGCGTGGACCACCTGCGCGATTCGCCCGCGCTCGCGCTGTCGGGCGGCGAGCGCCGCCGCGTCGAGATCGCGCGCGCGCTGGCCACGCAGCCGCGCTTCATCCTGCTGGACGAGCCCTTCGCCGGCATCGACCCGATCGCGGTGATCGAGATCCAGCGGATCATCAGCTTCCTGAAAGAGCGCGGCATCGGCGTGCTCATCACCGACCACAACGTGCGTGAGACGCTGGGCATCTGCGATCACGCGTTCATCATCAGCGACGGGCACGTGCTGGCACAAGGCACACCCTCGGAGATCGTCGACAACGCCGAGGTACGCAGGGTGTACCTGGGCGAGCACTTCCGCATGTAAGGGAGGGTCGCGTCTCCATGAAGCAAGGGCTGTCCCTTCGCGTCTCGCAGCATCTGGCGCTGACGCCACAGCTGCAGCAGTCCATTCGCCTGCTCCAGCTCTCCACGCTCGAACTGAGCCAGGAAGTGGAGCAGATGCTGGACGAGAACCCGTTCCTCGAACGCACCGCGGAAGAAGCGGCGCGCGAGGAGTTCGGGCTGGACACGGCCGACGCGCCGGTGCCGCGCGACGACGCGGGCGAGGGCGAGGCCGAGGCCGAGTTCACGCCGTCCGCCGCCAGCACTTCCTCCACGTCCAGCGACACCACCACCTCGACCCCCGACACCGACGGCCCCGCCGCCGAGATCGCCGAGCGTGAGCCCGACTGGGAAGGCGACGGCACCGTCGACATGGCGCCCGACGACAGCGAGTGGGGCAGCGATGCGCCCGCGCGCCAGAACAACCTGGGCGACGACGAGCGGGCCGATGCCACCGAACTCGCGCGCAGCCAGGAATCGCTGCAGTCCTTCCTGCACCGCCAGGCGCTGAGCCTGCGGCTCAATGAAAACGACTGCGCCGCGCTGCGCTTCCTGATCGAGTCGCTCAACGACGACGGCTACCTCGAAGACTCGCTGCCCGCGCTGGCTTCGGGCCTGGCGGGCGACGACAACGACCAGTTCGACGACCTCGTGCACCACTTCCAGGTGGCGCTGGGCCTGCTGCAGAGCCTGGAGCCGGTGGGCGTCGGCGCGCGCGACCTCGGCGAATGCCTGAGCATCCAGCTGAAGGCGCTCGCCAGCGAAGACGAGACCGAGGCCGAAGCGCTCATCCGCAAGACCGCCATCGCGATCTGCAAGCAGCCCATGGAGCTGCTCGCGCGGCGCGACTTCAAGCGCCTGGCCACGCTCACGCGCACCAACGAAGAGCTGGTGCGCTCGGCGCTGCAGATCATTGCGCGCCTGGAGCCCAAGCCGGGCCGCCGCTTTGTCGACGTCGAACGCAACATCGTCATCCCCGACGTGATCGTCACCAAGACCGGGCGCGGCACCAACGTGAAGTTCCGCGTCATGCTCAACCCCGAGGTCATGCCGCGCCTGCGCGTGCACGACATCTACGCCGGCGCGCTCAAGTCGCACAAGGGCGAGGGCAGCCAGGCGCTGTCGCAGCGGCTGCAGGAGGCGCGCTGGTTCATCAAGAACATCCAGCAGCGCTTCGACACCATCCTGCGCGTGAGCAACGCCATCGTCGAGCGCCAGAAGAGCTACTTCGTGCACGGCGAGCTGGCGATGCGCCCGCTGGTGCTGCGCGAGATCGCCGACGAGCTGGGCCTGCACGAGTCGACCATCTCGCGCGTGACCACCGCCAAGTACATGGCCACGCCCTTCGGCACGGTCGAGCTGAAGTACTTCTTCGGCTCGGCGTTGGGCACCGAGACCGGTGGCAATGCGTCGAGCACCGCGGTGCGCGCGCTGATCAAGCAGTTCGTGAGTTCCGAGAGCATCAAGAAGCCGCTGTCCGACAGCCAGATTTCCGAGATGCTGAAAGAGCAGGGCATCGAGTGCGCGCGCCGCACCGTCGCCAAGTACCGCGAAGCCTTGCGCATCGCACCGGCCAACCTGCGCAAGGCTCTGTAGAAAGCCCACGATGACCCGTCGCCTGCTGTCGCGCTGGGGGCATTGGGTGGTCGCCCTCGTGGCTGCATCGCTGTTCGCCGGTTGTGCCACCTTGCCCGACGAGGCGCCGCGTCCGCCTACCAAAGCGATGGCCGTCTCGGCCGACACCGCGCTCGGCAAGATCGCGCTGGCCTCGCAGCCCGACCCCGACCTCAGCGGCTTTCGCCTGATGCCCGGCGGCGACTTCGCCTTCGACACGCGGCTGCAGCTGGCGCGCCGCGCGCAGCGCACGCTCGACGTGCAGTACTACCAGATCGAGAACGACGAGACCGGCCGCTACCTGTTGCGCACCCTGCGCGATGCGGCCCAGCGCGGCGTGCGCGTGCGCCTGTTGATGGACGACCTGTACACGTCCGGCGAAGACGAGCTGCTGCTCGGCCTGGCCGCCACGCCGAACGTGGAGCTGCGCCTGTTCAACCCGTTCCCGGCCGGGCGTGGCAGCCTGCTCAAGCGCTTCACCGCATCGCTGTTCGACTTCAGCCGCGTCAACCGCCGCATGCACAACAAGCTCTTCATCGCCGACGGCGCGATGGCCGTGGCGGGCGGGCGCAACATCGGCAACCAGTACTTCCGCCGCACCACTGGCCCGAACTTCATCGACCTCGACACCTTCGTCACGGGCGCGCTGATCCCGCGCCTGGGCGTGCTGTTCGACCAGTACTGGAACAGCCCGCACGTGCGCCCGATCGGCGCGGTCGTGCACACCGACCTGCCGCGCGAGGAACTGCAGCGCCGCTTCGACGCCGCCACCGGCCCCGACACCACGCCGCCGCCGCCCAAACCCGCGCCCAACGACCTGCTCGGCTACAGCCCGGTGGCCGACGACCTCGACGCCGGCAAGCTCGGCCTGATCTGGACCACCGCCGAGGCGTATGCCGATTCACCCGACCGCGTGATCGGCAAGACTGCGTCGTACGGCGGCGTGCCGCTGCTCGACGTGGACAGCGTGCGCTACAACGTGGTCGAGCAGATGCGCCGCGCGCGCAGCGAGGTGACGCTGGTCTCGCCCTACCTGATCCCGGGCGCGTCGGGGCTGGAGGTGATGCGCGAGATCCGCGGGCGCAACGTGAAGATCAGCGTGGTCACCAACTCGCTCGCCGCCACCGACGAGCCGCTCGTGCACACCGCCTACCGCCGCTACCGCGCCGACATGCTGGCGCTGGGCGCCGAGCTGCACGAGCTGAGTTCCGCGCGCACGCGGCGCAGCGTGCGCCTCGGCCTGTTCGGCACGTCGGTGGGCCGGCTGCACGCCAAGTCGGCGGTGATCGACCAGCGCATCCTGTTCGTCGGCTCGATGAATTTCGATCCGCGCTCCGAGGTCCACAACACCGAGATCGGTCTGTTCATCCGCAGCCCAGAGATGGCGCAGCAGACCCTGAAGCTGCTCGACGTGCTCAAGCAGCAGGGCGCCTACCGGCTGCGCTTTGCCGAAGGTGGTGATGCGGGCGCAGTCGGCTCGCGGCGCATCGAATGGGTCAGCGAGGAAGGCGGCAAGACCACCGTGCTGCACGAAGAGCCCGACTCGGGCTTCTGGGACCGCACGATGCTCGAACTGCTGGCGCCGCTCACGCCCGAGAGCCTGTTGTAGCGGCTTGGTTGGCTAGGTGCCGCGCACGGCCGACCACACCAGCCGCAGGCCCAGCAGGCCCATCACGCCGCCGGCGGCGCGGTCGATCCAGGTCTTGTAGCGCAGGTAGGCCGCGCGCGGCGCGGCCGAGGACAGCGCCAGCGCGACGATCGCGTACCAGCCCGTCTCGATGCAGAAGATCACGGCCGGCACTGCGAGCGCCAGCACCAGCGGCACCTCGCGCGGCAGGAAGGCCGCGAAGATGCTCGCGTACACCACCGCCGTCTTCGGGTTGCTGATCTGCGTGGCCAGGCCGAGCAGGAAGGTGCGTCCGCTGCGGCCCTGGCTCCGGGGCGAGGCGTCCGTGTCGGGCGTGATCGCGAGCGGCTGCCGCGCGCCGCGCCAGATGCGAAAGCCCAGGTAGATCAGGTAGGCACCGCCGAAGGCCTTGATCGCGAGGTACAGCGCCGGCACCGCGAGGAACGCTGCCTGCAGCCCGGCCAGCGCCGCGATGGAGAACGCCAGCCCGCCAGCGCCCATGCCCAGCGCCGCAGCGAGTCCGTCGCTGCGCGAGGCCACGGCGGTGCGCGCCACCATGACGAAGCTCGGGCCCGGGCTCATCGCGCCCACGGCCATGGCGCCGGCGATGCCGAGCAGGGACAGAAGGTGGGCGTCGGTCATGGGAAGGCTCCGGTGGGGAATGGGTTCATTGCACGTTCACGGCTTCGACCTGCACCAGCAGCTTCACCTTGTTCTCGAAGCCGAAGTTCAGGCCCCAGGTGATGCCCCAGTCGCTGCGCTGCACGGTGGCCTCGAAGTCGCCGCCGCAGACCTGGCGGTTGATCAGCGGGTTCAGGTAGCAGTTGAAGCGCACGGCCTTCAGCGTCACCGGCTTGGTCTGGCCCATGAGCGTGAGCGTGCCGGGCACGTCGGTCACCTTGTCGCCGCTGAAGTCGATGCGCTCGGCCACGAAGCGGCCGGTGGGGAATTCGGCCACGTTGAAGAAGTCCTTGCTCTGCACGTGGCGGTTGAGCAGGTCGACGCCGGTGTTGATGGAGCTGATGTCCATCGTGATGTCGACCTTGCCGCTGGCGCCGGTGCCGTCGATCTGCACCGAACCGTCCTTGGTGCTGAAGCGGCCGCGGTTGGTGGTGGTGCCGTAGTGGCCCATCTCGTACATGACGAAGGTGTGGGTCGGGTCGATCACGTAGCTCGCGTTTTTGGCCGGCCCGCCCGCGGGCTTGGCGGCCAGCGGCGGCGCGGTGTATTCCTGGGCCGTGGTGGCCAGCGGCAGGGCCGCGCCCGCGCAAAGGGCCGCGGCGAAGAAGAGCTTGTTCATGGCAAAGGAAGAAGGATGCATGGGAAATGAAATCGTCGTCACAGCGGCCCGAGGCCCGCGAGCGTCAGTTTGAAGCGCACCTGCACCTCGTTGCCGACCACCGAGGTGTCGGTCCATTCGCCGTCGCCCACCTTGTAGTCGAGCCGCTGGATCGTGAGGGTGCCCGTGGCGACCGAATAGGCGCCGCCCGACGACACGATGCTCACGGGCACCGTCACGTACTTGCTGACGCCCTTGATGGTGAGCTTGCCGGCCATCTCGAAACGGCCCTCGCCCAGCGCCTTGATGGCGCTCGAGCGGAAGCTGGCCTGCGGGAAATGCGCGGTGTCGAACCAGGTCGGCTTGGGCAGCTCGGCATCGCTCATGGGCACGCCGAAGCCGGCGCTGGCGGTGTCGATCTGCAGCACGACCGAGCCGCCCTCGGGCTTCTTCGGGTCGAAGGCGACCTGCGCGTCGAAGCGCTTGAAGCTGCCTTCCACCGGCACGCCCATCTGCTTGCTGACGAAGGCGATCTGGCTCTTCTCGGGCACCAGCTTCGCGGTGGTGGCCGGCATGGGCTCGGCCGCGGCGTGCAGCGCGAGGCTGAGGAGGGCGGCGGTGCCCCACGAAAGACGGGTCGTCATCCGGCGGATTCCTTGCGTGGCGCGGGCCACATGCGTTGCAACAGACCGTCGTGGTCGATCCAGTGGTGCTTGAGCGCCGCCGCCACGTGCAGCAGCGTGACGCCGGCCAGCAGGAAGGCGCTGCGCTGGTGCAGCGGCTTGAGCACGGCCTCGGCGAAGTCCTTGTCGACCGCGACCAGGTCGGGCAGCGGCAGCAGGCCGAACCACACGACCGGCACGCCCATGCCCGAGCTGTAGGCCCAGCCGAACAGTGGGACCGCGAAGAACAGCAGGTACATCAGCGCATGGCTGATGCGGTGGGCGGCCCGCTGCCAGGCCGGCATGGCCGCCAGCACCCGCGCCGACAGCGGCGGCGGGCGGTGCGTGAGGCGCCACAGCAGCCGCAGCGCCGACAGCAGGAGGATGGTGATGCCGGCCCACTTGTGCCAGCTGTAGAGCTTCAGGCGCTGGGGCGAGAAGGGCAGGCCCGTCATGTAGAGCCCGACGCCGAGCGAACCGACGATCATCGCCGCGAGCAGCCAGTGCAGGGCCATCGCGACCCGCCCGTAGCGGGGCTCGCGCAGGGCGGCGGCGCCAACGGCAGGGGCGGAAAGTGGTTCGACGGGCATCGGGGCAGGGGCGGCGGCGGCCTGTGCGCGGAGCATAGCTCGGAAGCGATGACACCGCAGCGGGGCCGGCCCGCGCCGAGCGCTACGACGGCGACGGCGGTTGTTGCTGCTGCTGCTGCTGCTGCTGCTGGGCCCGCAGCAGCACGCGCCGCAGCGCGTCCGGCTGCACCGGCTTGCGCAGCGCGTGCCAGCCGCGCGCGGCGGCCAGCTGCTGCGTGGCTTCGGTGATGTCAGCCGAGATCAGCGCGATCGTCAGCGCGGGCTTGCGCTGCGCCAGTCGCTCGGCCAGCGCGATGCCGTTGAACGCACCGGGCAGGCGGATGTCGCACAGCGCCGCGTCGAGCGCGTCCAGGTCGGCCAGCGCGAGCGCCTCGGCGGCGCTGGCGTAGATGCGCGGCGCCACGTGCCAGTGCCGCAGCAGCGCCGAGAGGCTGTCGGCCACCACGATGTTGTCTTCGACCACCAGCACGGCGAGCCCGGGGCGCAGCACGGCATCGGCGTCGGGCTCGTCCATCGCCACCTGGGGCGCAGGGGCCGGCACCGCCGCCGCGCCGGGGCGGGCCGCCGGCAGCTCGAAGCTGAAGACCGAGCCCTTGCCCGGCGCCGAACGCAGCGCGACCTCGATGCCCAGCTGCCCCGCCAGCCGCCGCACGATCGCCAGCCCCAGGCCGTGGCCGTGCTGCAGGTTGCGCTCCACGTTGCCGACCTGCTCGAAGTCGTCGAACACACGCGTCTGCGATTCGGCCGCGATGCCGATGCCGCTGTCGCGCACCTCGACGCGCCAGGCGCGCCCGGTGTCGGTGCCGGGCCGGCGGCGCGCCCGCACGGCCAGCAGCACGCGCCCGCGCGGCGTGAACTTGAGGGCGTTGTCCAGCAGGTTGGAGAGCACGCGGCGCAGCGCCACCGCGTCGGTCCAGGCCACCGCATCGGCCGGGCAGCGCACCGCGACGCGGCCTTCGCCGGCCTGGCGCGCCAGCTCGTTCAGCAGCGGCGCCAGCGCCACCGCCGCCGGGCGCAGCGGATCGACCGCGGCCTCGATGCGGCCGATCTCGAGCAGCTGGTTGGTCAGGCCCTCGAGCGCCTGCTGCGCGCGCGAGAGCGAGGCCACCGTGTGCTGTACCGCCGCGCTGTCGGTGCCGTGCTGCAGCTGCTGGCGCAGCACCTCGGCCTGCAGCCCGATGGCCATCACCGGCTGGCGCAGGTCGTGGTTGGCCGCCGAGAAGAAACGCAGCCGCTCGGCCTGGGCCTGCTCGGAGGCGCGCAGGCCGGCCAGCGCCTGTTCGCGCAGCGTGCGCTCGTTCAGGCGCAGGCCGATGTTCTCCTCGAGCTGGCGCGAATGGTCGGCCACCAGCTTCCACATCATCGCGGTCAGGCCGATGCCGATCACCGCGACCGCCATCATCACCGGCGCCCCGAGCCACAGGCCCGTGACGATCACCGGCGCCAGCAGCAGCGTGATGGCCAGCTGCGTGGCCGGCGTGTAGAACGACACCGAGAACGCCGACGACAGCGTCATGCCCATGAGGATGAGGCCCAGCAGCAGTTGCAGGTCGGGCCGCTCGGGGTTGAACAGCAGCACGCCGGCCAGGCCGTGCGCCAGCTCCCAGATGGCCGTGCGCAGCGTGTGCTGGCGCTGCGCGGCGCGCAGGGTGGCGGGGGTGAAGGGCTCGGGCAGGCGCTGCGGAAAGAAGCCGCGCATCACCGTGACCCCGGTGACCAGCGCCAGCCAGACCAGCGCGCGCAGCGGCGAGAACTGCCAGGCGAACAGCGCCGCCACGCCGCAGTTGAGCAGGTACTGCACCAGCAGCACCGGCCCGAGCGGGCGGATCGACAACCGCAGCACTTCGCACTGGATCGCGAAGCGGTGGTCGCCGTCGCGGGCGTCTGCCGGGGGGGCCGCGGAGGCGGGGGTGGGCGTCATGGGCAAATCGACTATATAGAGAAGGCCCCAGCCCCGGCGACAATGGGGGCCCTTAGCGGGCTTCCCGATGGCCGACTTTCCGTGAACGATCTCTCATTTTTCCTGCCTTGCGCCGCCGGCGTCGAGGAATTCCTTGCCCAGGAGGTGCATGCCCTGACCGGCCGTGCCGGGCAGGACCTGCTCACCCTGCGCGGTGGCGTGCGCGTGCGCGCCGACTGGCGCGACGGCCTCAAGCTCAACCTGCACAGCCGGCTCGCGCAGCGCGTGCTGGTCGAACTGGCCCATGGGCCGTACCGCAACGAGAACGACCTGTACGCCATCGCCAACGGCGTGGCCTGGGAGATCTGGTTCACGCCCAAGCAGACCTTCAAGATCGAGACCACGGCCCAGCACAGCCCGCTGCAGAGCCTGAACTTCGCCACCCTGCGCATCAAGGACGCCGTGGCCGACCGCTTCCGCGCCAAGGCCAACGGCGTGCGCCCGAGCATCGAGACCCAGTGGCCCGACTGCCGCATCTTTGCGCACCTGACCACCGACAGCTGCACGCTGTACATCGACACCTCGGGCGAGCCGCTGTTCAAGCGCGGCTGGCGCCAGGACAAGGGCGACGCCCCGCTGAAGGAAACCCTGGCCGCCGCCATGCTGGCCGCCAGCGGCTGGTGGAACCCCGAGACCGGCGAGGTCGCCAAGGCCCCGCTGTACGACCCCTGCTGCGGCAGCGGCACCATCGCCATCGAGGCCGCGCAGATCGCCAGCGGCATCGCGGCGGGCTCGCTGCGGCGCTTCGGCTTCGAGAAGCTGCTGCCGTTCCAGGCGCATGTCTGGGCCGCCATCAAGAATGAAGCCGCCAACGCGCAGCATGCGAGCGCCATCGCCGTCTTCGGCTCCGACGTGTCGCACCGCATGGTCGACTTTGCCGAGCGCAACGCCGAACGCGCGGGCGTGGCCGGCGCCATCGAGTTCCGCGGTGGCGACGCCCTGCAGCGCATGCCGCCGGCCGAGGGCGGCGTGATCATGCTCAACCCGCCGTACGGCGAGCGCATCGAGGTCGGCGGCGTGGCCCGCTTCGGCGCCCGCGAAGCCGCCCAGACCTCGGGCGATGGCGAAGGCGGCGATGGCGGCGACTTCTTTCCGCAGCTCGCCACCCATTGGAAGAAGAACTACGCGGGCTGGACCGCCTGGGTGCTCACGCCCGACCTGAAGCTGCCCAAGCAGATGCGCCTGAAGGAGTCGCGCCGCGTGCCGATGTGGAACGGCCCCATCGAATGCCGGCTGTTCCGCTTCGACATGGTGCGGGGCTCGAACCGCGCCGCGCCGCAAGACGCGCCCACCTGAACTAACTCTGCAGCTTCAGGCCCGCGATCCCCAGGAAGATCAGCGCGATGCACACCAGCCGCAGCGGCGCCGCGCTTTCCTGGAAAAAGAAGATGCCGATCAGCGTGACGCCGATGGCGCCGATGCCGGTCCAGATCGCGTAGGCCGTCCCGACCGGCAGCGTCTTCATCGCGGCGGTGAGCAGCACGATGCTCGCCAGCGCGGCGCCCAGGCCCAGTGCACCGGCGCCGGGGCGCTCCCAGCCCGCCGCGGCCTTCAGCGCGAGGGCCATCACGATCTCCACCAGTCCGGCGGCAAGCAGAAGAAACCAGGCCATGGCGTTCGCTCCCTTCACAGCAGCTTGATGATGGCCACGCCGAGCAGCAGCACGGCCACGCCCGCCATGCGCAGGCCCGACACCGGGCGCTGCGGCAGCCGGAACCAGCCGTAGCGGTCGACGAACACCGACGCCACCTGCTGCCCCGCCACCGTCAGCCCGACCGCGGCCGCGGCGCCGATGGCCGGGATCGCCGTGAACACCGTCGTCACATAGGCCGCGCCCGCAAAACCGCCGAGCCAGCCCCACCACGGCATGCCGCGCAGCGCGGTGCCTTGCGGTGCCGTGGCCGCGGGCGCACGCCGGAACAGCGTGACGAGCAGCAGCGCCAGGGCCATCGCCAGCGTCGCCACGAAGAAGCTCACCGCGCCCACCGCGAAGGGTGCGCCCAGGTCCTGCCGCAGCAGGCCGTTGACCACGCCCTGCACCGGCAGCACCGCGCCGGCCAGCAGCGCCAGCACGATCCAGCCGGCCTTGCCCGCCAGCGCCTGGCGCAGGCTGCCGGCCTGCCCGGCGACGATGGCCCCGGCCCCGAGCAGCACCGCCAGCGTGCCGCCGGCCATGGCCGGTGTCAGTGCCTTCGGCGCCACGCCGAGCAGGCCGAAGGTGTCGAGCGCGAACGAGGCCAGCATCTGCCCCGCGATGAACAGGCCGACCGCCACCACCGCGCCCAGGCGCGGAAACAGCAGGATGGTCGAGACCACGTAGAAGGCGCTGGCCGTGCCGCCGATCACGTGCCACCACGGCACGCCCGGCAGGCCGGCCAGCGCCGTCAGCGTGCCCGTGGCGAGCGCCACCGCCAGCAGGGCCAGCGTGCCGACCGACAGCTGCAAGGTCGTGGCGGTGAACGGGCTGCCCGTGGCCTTGGAGAGCTGGGCGTTGGCGCCGGCCTGCACCGCGAGCAGGCCCCCGGCGACGAGCGAGGCGGGAATGAAAAACGCGTCCATGGTGGTTCGACCTCCGTGTGGTGTGGATGTGGGGCAGGCGAATCGCGGCCCCCTGCGGACGACTGTAGGATCGGCACGTTTGCAAAGCCATTCGAAAAAATCGCATCCGGGGTATGCATAAATGCAGGACACAGACTGGGACGACTTTCGCGTGTTCCTGGCCGTCGGCCAGGCCGGCTCGCTCTCCGGCGCCGCGCGCCAGCTGGGCGTGAACCACTCCACCGTGCTGCGGCGCCTGGGCGCGCTCGAGGCGCGCATGGCGGTGCGCCTGTTCGACCGCCTGCCCGCCGGCTACGCGATGACGCTGGCCGGCGAGGCGCTGCGCGAGCGCCTGCAGGGCGTGGGCGAGCAGATCGACGCCGCGCAGCGCCACCTCATGGGGCTCGACCTGCGGCTGACCGGCGTCATCCGCATCACCAGCACCGACACCTTCATGGCCGGTCTGCTCGGGCCGATCCTGGCGGACTTCCGGGCACTGCACCCGGGCATCGAGCTGCAGGTGGTGATGAACAACCTCTTCCTGAGCCTCACCAAGCGCGAGGCCGACGTGGCGATCCGCCCGACCAACGCCCCGCCGGACCACCTGGTCGGGCGCCGGGCCGGGCGCCTGCAGACGGCGGTGTACGCGTCGAAGGCCTACCTCGCGAAGCACCCGGCGACGACCCCGCTGGCTGCGCACGACTGGGTCGCGCCCGACGAAGGCCTGTCGCACCTGCTGCAGGCCAGGTGGCTGCGCGAGCAGGTGCCGCCGGCGCGGATCGCGGCGCGCGTCGACAGCCTCGTGGGCATGACGCAGCTCGTGAAGCGCGGCCTGGGCCTGGGCATGCTCCTGTGCATGCTGGCCGACGCGGAAGACGAGCTGGTGCAGGTCGAGCCGCCGAGGGAGGCGCTGGACACGCAGGTCTGGGTGCTGACGCATCCCGACCTGAAGGAGGTGGCGCGGATCAAGGCCTTCACCGACTTCGCCTACGCGCGGCTCGTTGCCGACGCGAAGGTGCTGGCGATGCCTGCGGGGCGGCCGACGGCGCGCTAGCTGGCGGCCGTGGCGCCCGCATGGTGCAACATCGGCGCTCGACCGTTTTCACGCCCCCCATGACCTTGCCAGCCTCCGACCTCGTCGTCATCGACACCAACATCGCCCTCGATCTGCTGGTTTTCGAAGACCCGGTCTGGGCGCCGCTGGTCGACGACCTCGCGCGCGGCGCGCTGCGCTGGCTGGCCACGCCCGCGATGCGCAGCGAACTGGAACGCGTGCTGGGCTACCCGCTGATCGCCCGGCGCATGGCGCAGCGGGAGCTGACGATTCCGATGGTGCTCGCGGATTTCGATGCGCGCGTGCAGCTGGTGACCGAGGTGCCGGCGCGCGCGCCCTGCGTGTGCAGCGACCCGGACGACCAGGTGTTCATCGACCTGTCCGTGGCGCACGGGGCGCAGCTGTTCAGCAAGGACAAGGCGGTGCTGTCGATGAAGAAGCGGCTGGCGCTGCGCGGAGTGGCGGTGCGCTCGGCGCTGGCGTAGGCCACGCCGGTCCGTCTCAGGCCTTGTTCAGCTCGTACCACTGCCCCAGCAGGCGCGCGACGGCCCGCACGCGCTGCGTGTCCCGCCCCCAGCGCCGGCTGGCCGGCAGCTTCTGCGCCCACTTCATGCGCCGCGCCGCATTCGCGATGCGCTCGCGCACTTCCTCGTTCACGCCGCTCAGCGCCGCATGCCAGTGCTGGCCCGCGGCCTGCGGCGCGGCGGCCTCGAGCATCATGGCCGTGGAGTGCAGGTAGCTCAGCCAGTCGCGGGCCTGGCATTCGGCCAGGGTCATGACCTCGGAGGGGTCGTCCTCGAAATCGATGTAGCCGATCACGCCGTCGGGGCACTGCACGAGGTTGCGGTCGAAGGCCTGACTCAGGTGCTGGCCGCACAGGTGCACGGCGGCGATGGCGGCCAGGCCCTCGCGCCACACGGCGAGCAGGGCGGCCGGGCCGGCGGCGGCGGCCTGGTCGATGCGCTCCTGCAGCACCACGGTGGCACGGCCGCTTTCGCCAAGATCGGAAATCAGCAGCCCGTCGGCCTGCTGCGCCAGCACGATCGGCACGCGCAGGCCCGCGGCGGCCAGTTGCTTCAGGCGCCGTGCCTCGGTGGCGATGGCGGCCTCGCCGCCCGGGTTGGGCACGGGCTTGATCACGTCGAGGCCGGCCAGCCGCGCGGCCAGCGCCATCACGCGGTAGCCCCACTTGCCGTGGCGCGGGCCGGCCTTCTTGAGCCAGACGCGCTCGCTGCCGAAGCGGTGGCTGGCCACGTTCTTGGCCTGCCTGGGCAGGGTGACGCGCAGGAACTCGGCGTAGTCGCCGGGCGCCGAACCCGGGGCGTCGTCGAGCGGCGCGGGCGCCGATGCGGCGCCCCGTTGGCTGTACAGGCGCGTCGCGGCGCCTCCTCGTCTCAGTGGATTCATGCGGCCATGGCGAAGCCCGGCGCCAGCAGCCCGTGCGGGCCCTGCGTCACGGGCTGGAAACTCTGTGCACTGGCCAGCGGCCAGTAGGTGCGGAAAACGGTGTGCTGGTTGTCCAGCGGCCCGAGCAGCGCGCCGGGCTGCACCTGCATCACCAGGTTGCTCAGCAGGCGCACCTCGGTGTCGGAGATGCGGCGCACGATGTGGTGCGCGGTGATCTGCTGCGGGTGGTCCAGGCCCGCGGCCTGCACCAGCTCCTGCAGCGCATGCAGCGTGCTGCGGTGGAAGTTGCGCACGCGGTCGGCCTTGGTCGGCACCACCAGCGCCTGCTGGCGCACCGGGTCCTGCGTGGTCACGCCGGTGGGGCAGTGGCCGGTGTGGCAGCTCTGGGCCTGGATGCAGCCCAGCGCCATCATGAAACCGCGCGCCGCGTTGCACCAGTCGGCGCCCAGCGCCATCATGCGCGCCACGTCGAAGGCGGTGATCACCTTGGCCGCGCAACCGATCTTGATGCGGTGGCGCAGGTTCACGCCGATCAGCGTGTTGTGCACCAGCAGCAGGCCTTCCTGCAGCGGCGCGCCCACGTGGTCGCTGAACTCGACCGGCGCCGCGCCCGTGCCGCCCTCGGCGCCGTCGACCACGATGAAGTCGGGCGTGATGCCCGTGGCCTGCATCGCCTTGACGATGCCGAACCATTCCCACGGGTGGCCCAGGCAGAACTTGAAGCCGGTCGGCTTGCCGCCCGACAGCTCGCGCAGCTTCGCGACGAAATGCATCATCTCGGTCGGCGTGGAGAACGCGCTGTGCGACGAGGGCGAGACGCAGTCCACGCCCACCGGCACGCCGCGCGCCGCCGCGATCTCGGGCGTGACCTTGGCCGCCGGCAGCACGCCGCCGTGGCCGGGCTTGGCGCCCTGGCTGAGCTTGATCTCGATCATCTTCACCTGCGGATCGCGCGCGTTGGCGGTGAAGCGCTCGGCGTTGAAGGTGCCGTCGTCGTTGCGGCAGCCGAAGTAGCCCGAGCCGATTTCCCAGATCAGGTCGCCGCCGTGCACGCGGTGGTGCTGCGAGATCGAGCCCTCGCCGGTGTCGTGCGCAAAGCCGCCCATCTGCGCGCCCTGGTTGAGCGCGAGGATGGCGTTGGCCGACAAGGCGCCGAAGCTCATCGCCGAAATATTGAAAACGCTCGCGCTGTAGGGCTGCGTGCAGACCTGCGCCGGGTTCGCACCGGCCGGCTGCGGCGTGCCGCCGATCACGATGCGGAAATCGTGCCCGGTCAGCTTCGTGGGCTGCATCGAGTGGTTGATCCACTCGTAGCCCGCGGCCGACACGTTCAGCTGCGTGCCGAAGGGCCGGTTGTCGGGCTCGCCCTTGGCGCGCTGGTACACCAGCGAGCGCTGGGCGCGCGAGAAGGGCGCGGCCTCGGCGTCGCTCTCGATGAAGTACTGGCGGATCTCGGGGCGGATGAATTCGAGCAGAAAGCGCAGGTGCCCGATGACCGGGTAGTTGCGCAGGATGGCGTGGCGCGCCTGGCGCAGGTCGTGCACACCGGTGCCGGTGAGCACCGCGAAAGCGGCCACGCCGATCCACGCGAGCCACAGGTGCGGCGAGGCCAGAACCAGTGCCAGGCAGGCGACCAGACCCAGCACACACAGGACGAACGCGCTGTAGCGTGCGGGAAACGGAATAATCGTGGGCATAGTCATCAGATGTCGGCTGGAGCCTGCTGCATCATAGAGGGCTGCCCCCAACCTGCCATGACTGCTGCCATGACGACCACACCCGACACCCCCGATACCCCTGACACCGCCCTGGCCGCCTCCTCGCAAGCCCTGGGGCCCGACGATTTCGACGCCCTCGACAGCGCGCTCGACGCCATGCGCGAGCACGACGAGGAAATTCCCCAGTGGGAGTTCTGCGAAGGCTTCATGGCCGCGCTGATCTGCACGCGCCGCCCCATCGACCCCACCGAATACTGGCCCGTGCTGCTGGGCGACCACTTCGTGCCGGCCCAGCACATGGAGTTCGTCTGGAACTGGAAACGCCGCTGGCGCGAGATCGAGGAAGGCTTGGACGCTCCGGTCGAATCGCTCGAAGACGAGCGCAGCTGGCAGCCCGAAGTGCTCGACACCCGCGGCGCCATCGCCTCGCTGCCCGAGGAAGAGCGTGCCGAGATGGCCGCCGAAGAGATTCCCTCCTTCGCCCAGGTCTGGGCGCTGGGCTTCATGTATGCGGTCGAGAACTGGCCCGAAGACTGGGCCGCGCCGCGCGACAAGGAAGCCGCGCAGATGCTCGACGACGCGCTCGACAACATCGTCGCGCTGACCGAGGACGACACCGCCAAGCCCACGCTGTCGATGTACGACGAGAACGGCCCGCCCAGCGTGAGCCAGCAGCGCCTGGACGACTTCGGCGCCGCGATCTGGGCGGTGTACGACCTGCGCCAGCTCTGGAAGAGCCTGGGCCCGAAGGTCGAGACGATCCGCAAGGAAGCCGAACCCGGCCGCAACGATCCGTGCCCTTGCGGCAGTGGAAAAAAGTACAAGAAGTGCCACGGGGCATGAGTGCCGTCGCGCCGACGCAGCGTCCTGCCGCGCAACCCCTGACGCCGCAGGCGGCATGGGTCATGGTCCTCGCGCTCTGCGCCGGGGTCGCGCTCAGTCAGGCGTTTCGCACCGTTGGCGCCATCATGGCGAGCCCGCTGCAAGCGGACTTCCACCTTTCGGCTCAAGCCCTCGGGATCTTCTCGGGGGCTTTTCACTTTGCGTTCGGCGCGATGCAGCTCTTCATGGGCATCGGCATCGACCTGCACGGCGTGCGCCGCACCGTGCTCGTGGCCTTCCCGGTCGCGATCGCGGGCGCGCTGCTGTCGGCTGTGTCGCCGAACTACCTTGTGCTGGTGGCCGGGCAGGCGCTGATCGGCGTCGGCTGCGCGCCGGCCTTCCTCGTGTGCACCGTGTTCATCGCGCGGCACTTTCCGGCCGCGCGTTTCGCGACCGTGTCGGGCATGGTGCTGGCCATCGGCGGCCTGGGCATGCTGGCCACCGGCACGCCGCTCGCGTGGTTGGTGCAGGCGTATTCGTGGCGCGCGGGCTTCCTGGTGCTCGCGCTGGCGTCCGCATTGGCCTGGCTTGCCATCTGGCGCTGGGTGCACGAGCCTGCGTCGGCCGTGCCGCAGGTGAAAGAGTCGATTCCCGAAGCCGTGCGCCAGTTCGGCGCGCTGTTCGCCATGCCGCACACGCTGGGCATCATGGTGCTGGGTGCGGTGACGTATGCGGCCTTCATCTCGCTGCGCGGGCTGTGGCTGGGGCCGCTGATGATGGAGCGCCACGGCTACTCGCTGGTGCAAAGCGGCAACGTCGCGCTCGCGGTGTCGGTGATCGCGCTGTTCGGCTCGCCGCTGTTCGGCCGCTTCGACCGCGACGGCGCCGCACGCCGCCGCTGGATCGTGGCCTGCGGCCTTCTCTACGCCGGCCTGTTCGCGCTCATCGCCGTGGTGCATTCCGCCTGGCTCGACATCGCGGGCATGGTGCTCATCGGCGTGCTCTCGGGCTTCATCGTCTGGCAGTACGCCGACGTGCGCGTGGCCTACCCGGCCGCGCTCACGGGCCGCGCGATGGCCGTCTTCACCATGGCGATGTTCCTGGGCGTCGCGTTCATGCAGTGGGGCACGGGCGTGGCCGCCTCGGTGGCCGCGGCGCATGGCGGCGATCCGCTGACCGCCGTGCTGGCGGTCATTGCCGCGTTGCTGGTGATCGGCATCGCCGCCTTCGCGTGGCTGCCCGCTCCCAAATCTACCGCTGCCTGATCGTGGAACACCGAGGAACCGGCTTTGCCGGGCCTCAGGTGTTGCCCCCGGTAGGGGGTTGGCGAAGCGACACGAAGTGCGCGCAGCCTGGGGGCGAGCCTGGTTCTAGATCTTGAAGGCGCGTTGAATGTCCGGCCGCACCAGGTCGGCGTACTCGCGGTGCTTGCGGATGTAGCCCGCGATGAACTGGCACACCGGAATCACATGCCGCCCGTTGGCGCGCGCCTCGTCGAGCACGTGCCTCGCAATGCCTGAGCCCACGCCCTTGCCCTCGTGCTCGGGCAGCACCTCGGTGTGCGTGAACATGATCGCGTCGGTCAGCAGGTTGTACTCGGCATAGGCCGCGAGCTTGCCGTCGAGCGCGGCTTCGTAGCGGTGCTGCGCTTCGTTGTTCGTGAAGGTGAGGGCGGTCGAAGAAGAAGTGGTCATGAGGGTTGGCGTGCAAGAAAAGTGGCGAGGTTGGCGGCGGCGGTGGCGCGCACCTTGTTGCGCAGCATCGGCGTCCAGCCCAGCAGCAGGCCCGGCGTGCCCAGCGCCTGCCGCGACCAGGTCCAGAACGGGAAGCTGTCGCGGTGCGTGGCGATCAGGCCCTCGGACGTGAAGGTGAAGCGCGCGTCGATGCTGTTGTCGACCAGCCGGCCAGTGGCGCTGAAGCGGTAGTGCGCGTCCCAGTGCGCGCTGCCCGTGCGGCCGTCGGCCTGCACGTCGCGCCAGCTCAGGCGCCACACGTCGGCACCCTTGGCCTTCGTGGCGTCGCAGAGCATGCGCCACATGCCGCCGATCTCGCGCCGGCCGCGCAGCGAAAAGGCCTCGTCGTCGAACACCGCGTCGGGCGCGTAGCAGGCGGCCATGGTGGCGGCGTCGAGTTGCGAGAACGCGCTGTAGAAGCGCTCGATGGTCGGGGCGTGGGTGGCAGCGGTCATGGGGCCTCGGGATGGGTGGTCCCGGATCATCGCCGGGATGCGGCGCGCAAGGAAGCGCATGGGTGATTCCGGGTGTCCCGCATTAACATGCGCCCCGATGCCGGTCCTTGCAGGGCCGGCGCCCTGGCGGTGGCGCAGAAAAACCAGAACCACAGTCGCTGCGCCCGCCGCACACAACCCAAGGGGACGCATCCATGGCCGAGGTGATCAACGACTGGCAGTTCGTCGAGGCCGTCATGGCCGCCCGTACGCTCGAGGAGGTCGCGCAGGTCAACCGCCGCGCGATGCGGGCGATGGGCTTCAACCACGGCGCCTACGTGCTCAAGCGCCCGGTGCCCGCGCCCCGTGCCGACACCCCCGCGCAGGACGCGCTGGTGTTCTTCCACGACCTGCCCCCGGCGTGGGCCCGCACCCGCTACGAGTCGCTGCGCAGCAGCGCCGGCGAGCAGGCCGACGCCCGCGTGCAGCATGTGCGCGCCGGCATGCCGGCCACCGCATGGAGCTGGCTCGGGCAGGTGAGCCACACGCGTGCCGACATCGGGCAGCGTGCCCGCGGCCTGCTGCGCAGCGCCGGCGAGCACGGGCTGAAGGCGGGGCTGACCGTGCCGCTGTGGACGCCCGGCATCGACTGGGCCTTCATGACCCTGACCACCGACGCCACCGCCGACCTGCGCGAACTGCGTGCGACGTTGGCGCCGATGAACTACTTCGCCTCCTGCCTGCATTCGACCGTGCGCCGGCTGCAGGGTGACGCGAAGGTGCCGGTGCTGAGTGCGCGCCAGCGCGAGGTGCTGCACTGGGTGGCGGTCGGCAAATCGACCTGGGAGATCTCCGAGATCCTGTGCGTCAGCGAGCGCACCGTGTACTTCCATCTCGTAGGCGCCGCCCGCAAGCTCGACACGCAGGGCCGCACCGCCACCTGCGCGCGGGCCCTGGCGCTGGGCCTCCTCACGCCCTGAGCCGGCCCGACCTACCCCTGTCGGAAACGACAGGGGGCTGCGTGGCGCCGCGCGGCGCGGTGCTGCAATCGGCCACGGGCAGGCCGTGTGTCACGCGCCCGATGCTTCAACCGATCGAGCCCATGAGAGAACGCAGAAATTTCGTGCGCCTGCTGGGCGGCGGCCTCGCGGTGGCGGCGGGCGCCACGGCCCTGGCCACCTGGTGGCTGCACGCCGACGTGCCGGCCGCCGCCTTCGAGATCTGGAACGGCCCGGGCGACGAGCCCGATGTGCGCAAGCGCGCCGTCGCCTATGCCGTCACCGCGCCCACGGCCTACAACGGCCAGCCGTGGCGGGTCGACCTGCGCGAGCCTGACGCCATCGTGCTGCACGCCGACCGCGCCCGCGTGCAGCCCGCCACCGACCCCTTCGGTCGCCAGCTCATGATCGGCCACGGCGCGTTCATCGAGCTGCTGGTGATGGCGCTGGCCCAGCAGGGCGTGCAGGCGCGCGTGCAGCTGTGGCCGCAGGGCGAACTGGTGGGCGATACGCCGCAGCAGTGGCCCGACCTGCCGGTGGCGCGGCTCACGCTGTCGCGCGGCGGCACGCCCGATCCGCTGTTCGCGCAGGTGCTGCGGCGGCGCACGCCCAAGCAGCGCTTCGACACCGGCCGCAGGGTGTCGGCCGACATGCTGCAGGGGCTCACCGCGGCCGTGGCTTCGGCTTCAAGCGGGGGCGTGCAATCGGCCGGCACGGTCGACATGGCCCGCGTGCTGCCGCTGCGCAAGCTGTGCGCGGCGGCGGCGCGCGTGGAGCTGGTCACGCCCCACACCGCGCGCGAGAACCTGCGCCTGCTGCGCATCGGGCCGCAGGAAATCCTGGCGCACCGCGACGGCTTCTCGCTCAACGACCCGGCGCTGCGCATGGCGGTCGCGCTGGGGCGCTTCGACCGCGAGGTGCCGGCCGCCGAAGACAGCCTCTCCTTCCGGCAGACGCTGCGGATGTTCGAGGACCAGGCCCACACGGCGATGGGCTTCGTCTGGATCAGCACCGGCGGCAACAGCCGCAGCGAGCAGATCGCCGCGGGCCGGGCCTACGTGCGCCAGCAGCTGCGCGCCACCGACCTGGGCCTGGGCATGCAGCCCATGAGCCAGCCGCTCGAGGAATTTCCGGAGATGGCGCCGCACCACGCGGCGGCGCACGACATGCTGATCGGCGCCGCGCCGTCGCGCCATGCGCGCAGCCCGACCGTGCAGATGATGTGCCGCCTGGGCTTTCCGACGGCGCCGGTGCCGCCCGCGCCGCGCCGGCCGGTCGGCGATTTCATGCAGGCCTGAACAGCCCGCGTGCGATCAGCGCGCCAGCAGCTGGACCAGCGTCTGCAGCGCGTAGTGCACCGTCGCCGCGCGCACCGTAGCGCGGTCGCCGTCGAAGCGGCGGCGCTCGGTGCGCACCTGCCCGTCGACCGACCAGCCGAACCACACGGTGCCCACCGGCTTGTCGGGCGAGCCGCCCGCGGGCCCGGCCACGCCGGTCACGGCCACCGCCGCGCGCGCCGGTGCGCCGCGGGCAATGGCGCCTTCGGCCATCGCGCGCGCCACGGGCTCGCTCACGGCGCCGTGGGCCTCGATGAGTGCGGCGTCCACGCCCAGCATCTCGGTCTTGGCGGCGTTCGAGTAGGTGACGAAGCCGCGCTCGAACCACACGCTGGAGCCCGCCAGGTCGGTGCAGGCGCCGGCGATCAGGCCGCCGGTGCAGCTTTCGGCGGTGGCCATCATCCAGCCCCGGGCCTGCAGCCGCTCGGCCAGCGTGGCGACGAGCGCGGGGACGTCCTGTTCAGCCAAGGCCGGGGAAGCGGAAGGTTGCATCGGGTTCACCATGCGCGCCACAGCGCAATGACCAGCAGCGTGCAGAAGGCCGCCACGAGGTCGTCCAGAAGAATGCCGAAGCCCGCGCGCCACCACTGCACCCGCGCGGGGTCGTGCGGCTTGAAGGCGGCGTCGGCCCAGCCCACCGGGCCGGGCTTGGCGGCGTCGAAATAACGGAACAGCGCAAAGGCCACGACCTGCGCCCACAGGCCGGCCGGCGTCACCAGCCAGAGCACGAGCCAGAAGGCGACGACTTCGTCCCACACGATGGCGCCGGGGTCGGACACGTTCATGTTCCGCGCGGCCACCGTGCAGGCCCACCAGCCGATCGGCAGGCCGGCGAGGATGATCCAGCCGATGGTCGCGGGCGTGAACCACAGTTGCATCACCACGAACGCGGCCCAGGCCCACAGCGTGCCCACGGTGCCCGGCGCGAAGGGCGACAGCCCCGAGCCGAAGCCCAGCGCGATGAAGTGCGCGGGGTGCGAGAGCAGGAAACGCAGGGTGGGGCGACGCATCGGGGG
>NZ_JBWKYW010000027.1:0-84035 GCF_059423965.1 Variovorax sp. GW458-11-26-14-LB1 | reverse complement strand
GCCCCGGACGGCGCTGAAAGAATTCATCAGACTCCCACCCCGAAGCCCCCGCTAGCATCGAACGACCCGGGCGGCCAGCCTGCGCCGCGCCGGGGACCCAAGGGAGCAAAACATCGTGAAGTGGATCGTGGCTGGCTTTGTGGCGCTGGTTTTCTCAGTGCTGTCGTTCAACGCATTCATCGCCAACGACCTGAGCCGCCAGACCCGCGGCAACCGGCTCATCGCCATGCTGACCGACCTGTACGGCTGGCTGATGGGCACCCTGGGCGCCGTGCCGACGGGCGTGCTGTTCGCGGCGTGCGCCGTGGGCATCGTGGTGCTGGCGGTCCGGGACGGCAAGAAGGCGTCCTGAGCCATGCCGGTGACCACGCGCGTGGCCCTGCTCGACCCGCAAGGCACCACCGGACCGCAGCTGCTGCACAGCCTGCCCCGCCTGGGCTACGACACCCTGCGGTTCTCGAGTGCGGGCGACTTCTTTGCGTTGCTGGACAGCGGCCAGCCGATCGACCTGCTGCTCCTGGTGGTCGAGAACGAGCTGGCTTCGCGCAGCCTCTTCGCCGCCTGCCGGGCGCTGAACATCCCGACGCTGCTCATCGTGCGCGACAGGCGCTGGGAGCAGCTCATGCCCTGGCGCGACGCGCCGGGCTGGGACGACTTCATCGAGCTGCACGGCGCCGGCATCGACGACGCCATCAACGAACTGGCCTGGCGCATGCGCACCCTGCTGCTGCGCGCCCGGCAGGCCACGCAGACCGCCAGCCTCGGCGCGGCGAGCTGGGGCCCCTACCGCTTTCTCGACATGGCCCACACGGTGCTGCTGCACGAGCGGCGCATCCGCCTGCAGCCGCGCCAGTACGCCTTCGCCGTCACGCTGTTCCGCAATGCCGGGCAGGTGATCACGCGCGAGTGGCTGTGGCAATCGATCTGGGACAAGACCACGCCGTATGAAGGCACGCGCGTGCTCGACGTGTGCGCGGCCAACATCCGCAAGCGCCTGGACCTGTGCGCCGCGAACGGCTACGAGCTGCGCGCGGTCTACAAGCAGGGCTACCGGCTGGTGTCGGTGTTGCCCGGGCGCGAACCCGTCAAGGA
This sequence comes from Variovorax sp. GW458-11-26-14-LB1, assembly GCF_059423965.1. NCBI lineage: Bacteria > Pseudomonadati > Pseudomonadota > Betaproteobacteria > Burkholderiales > Comamonadaceae > Variovorax > Variovorax sp. GW458-11-26-14-LB1. The sequence continues at coordinate 82,943 of NZ_JBWKYW010000027.1, read as the reverse complement.
GAGGGAGTTCACGCGAAGAGGCCGGCCACGCCATGCCGCCCTTGCCGTGAATTGCTGACAGGCCCGGCCCCGCAGCGGGCCGGGCCCCGGGCGCGCGTCAGGCGTCCGCCCCCACGCGAATCAGCCGCGCCGGCTTCAGCCGGCCATCCAGCGACGCCAGCCAGGCGCCCAGGTCTTCGTTCGACACGGGCGTCAGCAGCAGTTCGAAAGAACGCTGCGCGCGCACCGCGACCGGCACCGACTCCACGCTCTCCAGCTCCGAGCGGTGCGTGAGGTACAGCAGCGGCAGCATCCAGTCGGCCGCCTGGTGCATGGCGGGCACGCGCGCCACCGTCTTCTGCGCGTCGGCGTGCAGCCCCACGATCACCCCGTCGAAGCGCTGGCCCACCTCCAGCGCCTGGATCAAGTCGGCGATGCGCACGAAGGGAATGAAGTCGGCCCCCAGCGCCGTCAGCGAGTTGCCGGTACAGGCGCGCTGCAAGGCGTCGGAATCGACCAGCGCGATCCGGTAGCCCGAGGGAGCAGGCGCGTTCATCGTCACTGCTCCCCTGCGATGTCGAGCTCAACGCGCCGGTTGGGCTGCAGGCACTGCAGCAGCGCCGGCGTGCTGCGGCTGCCTTCGCAGTCGGACACCACCGGCTGGCGCTTGCCCATGCCCGCGGTGCGGATCAGCTTGCGGTCCAGGCCCTGCTGCACCAGCAGGTCGCGCACGGTGTTGGCGCGCTCCAGTGACAGCGCCTCGTTGTAGGCGTCTCCGCCCAGCCGGTCGGTGTGGCCGGTCACCACGATGTAGTGCAGCGAGCGGAAGTTGTTGCGCAGCTCGACCGCCAGGTGCTCCAGCCGCGCGCGGCCCGCGGGCTGCAGGTCGGTGAGCGAGGCGCCGTCGAAGCGGAACAGGCCGTCTGCATTGAGCGTGACCTTCTGCGGCGGCGCCAGCTTGGTGCTGGCCGGGATCGGCGTGGCCGCCGGCGGCTGCGCGAGCAAGGCGCAGTCGGGGTTCTTCCACCAGCCACCGGTCATCAGCTCGCTGCCGTTGAAACGCACCATGTACTGGCAGGTGACGTGCTCGCTGCCCTTGCCCGTGTAGAAGTGGAAGATGTAGTTCCACTCGCGCACGCCCCACAGGCCTTCGCTGAAGTGCGGCCAGCCCAGCAGCTCGCGCAGCTGGTCCTTGCCCATGCCGGGGCGCACGCGCTGGAACTTCTCGGTGCCCGGGAAGGCGCCCTGCTTCCACTTGGCGCTGTCCAGCGCCGGAAACTCCTCGGGCCTGGGCGCCGCGGGCTTCTCGGCCGCGGCGCGCGCCTGCGCGTCCTTGTCGATGGCGGCGCCGGGCGAGGCGCAGCCCTGCAGGGCCGCGAGCAAGGCCGCCAGTGCGACGGCGGACAGGGTTCGGTTCATCTGCTTCATTCTTTTTCTCTCCCGCTTCAATTGAAGACCCACTCGGCGCCGACCGTGGCCGCGGCGCCGGCGCGGCTCATGCCCACGCCGCCGGTCACGCTCCAGCCGTTGTTCTCGGCCGTGCGGCGGAAGCTGATGCCCACCGCGCTCTCGCCCTTGAACGTGCCGTAGCCCACGCGCATCACCGTCTTGCCCGGCACCGAGGTGCCCGGCATCTGCACGGCCATGGCGGCGGCCACGCCGGCATACGCGTTCTTGGCGGTGTTGCGCAGCTCGTTGCCCAGCGCGTTGGTGCGCGCGTCGGTGTAGGCCATGCCGGCGGCGCCGGCCTGGTTCAGCTGCTGCACGTTGACCGCGTCGGTGGGCGCCACGCCCGGCGCCACGTTCTGCACCGTGACCGGGCCGGTGGAGGCCCCGTTGCCCATGGTCACGCTGTTGTAGTTGACGCTGCCGTCCACGTTCGTGTCGTAGCGCACCGCGCTTTGCTGCACGGCCTGCAGCTGGCGCACGTTCACCGCGTCGGTGGCCTGCGTGCCGCCGGCCACGTTGGTGATCTGGCGTTCGTTGCCGGTCGAGCCGACCGACACCGCGCCCTGCGCCGACTGCACCACGGTGTTCGAGAACATCTCGCGCTGCCCGTTCATGCCGGCGCGATTGGCCACCGCGCCGTCGCCCAGCGCCACGCTGTTGGCCGTGCTGGCCGTGCTGTTGGCACCCAGCGCGATGCTGCCGGCCGCCTTGGCCTGCGCGTTGTTGCCGGTGGCGATGGCGTTGTTGCCCAGCGCGACCGCGTTCGGCCCGATGGCCACGCTCTCGGCGCCGGCGGCGTTCGAGTCGGCCGCCTTCGAGTTGGCGTGGAAGTACTTGATGCCGCCACCACCGGTGGTCATGTTGTTGATCGCCTGGTTCGTCGCGTACAGCTGGCTGCCGTTCACCGCGTCGGTGCTGGTGGCGCTGATCTCGCCGGCCGCGACGTTGGTGAGCTGGCGCTCGGCATCCTTCGAACCGACGCTGACCACGCCCACCGGCTTGGTGCCTGCGAACTGGTAGGTCGTGCCCTGGAGCGTGACGCTCTCAGTGGGCTTGGCCTCCGCCGTGGTCGCGTCGTTGCCCAGCGCGACGCTGTTCTTCGTCGTGACCACGGCGCCGGTGCCGATCGCCACGCCCCGGTCGGCCTTGACGGCCGCGCCCGAGCCCACCGCCGTGCTGTCGGTGCCCGTGGACGTGGGCGCCACGTAGGTCGTCGGCGACCCGGTGATCCACTTGCTGCCCGCCGCCGCGGCCTGGCTGGCCACCGCCTGCAGCTGCGCCACGTTCACGGCGTCGCTCGGTGCGGAGCCGGCGGCCACGCCGGTGATCTGGCGGAACACGCCGTGGGCCGCGTCGCCCACGCCCACCGCACCCGTGGTGCTGGTGGTGGCGGCGATGGCATCCGCCTGCGCGGCGGTTGCCTCCGGCGGCACATAGCCCTTCACGCCGGCCGCGCGGTCGGCCACCGAGCCTGCGCCCAGGGCCGCGCCACCGGCCACGGTCGCCGTGCTGCCTGCGCCCACGGCCACGCTGACGTCGCCGGCCGCGGCGCTCAGCGCGCCCAATGCGACGCTTGCCACGCCCGAGGCGTTCGAGGCCGCGCCCGCGGCCACGCTGCCGTTGCCTGCAGCCCGCGCCCAGGCGCCGAAGGCCGCGCTGTCGATGCCGTCCGCGGTCGAGAAGTAGCCCACCGCCGTGCTGCGGTCGCCCATCGCCCAGGCGGCATTGCCGATCGACGTGGCGCTGATGCCCGCGGCCTGCGCCGCCGTGCCCATGGCCACCGCATTGACGGCCGTCGCCTGCGCGTCCTTGCCCGCGGCGATCGCGTCGGCGCCCGTGGCACCGTCGTTGTTCTCGTTGCCGCCGCCGGTCGAGTTCACGCTGTAGTACTTCGTCTTGCTCTCGGCGACCGTGTCCTTGAGCTGGCTGACATTCACCGCGTCGGTGCCGGCCACGCCCGGCGCCACGTTGGTGATCACCTTGCCGCCCGCGTCGACGCCCGCCGTGGTCACGCTCGGACCGCCGACGATGGTCAGGCCGGTGGCACCGAGGGTGACGTTCGGGCCGACGGTCACGCCGGCGTTGTTCATCACCGTGTCGCCGGTGGTCACGCTGTCGAACTTCACGTCCTTGGCCGTGGCCACGGTCAGCGTGTTGCCGTTGCGCGTGACCACCATGTTGTCGCCGTTGGCGAAGTTGGCCGTGCCGCCAGGTGCGATGTTCTGCGGCGTCGCCTCGCCGTTCGCGCTCAGGTTCCAGCCCTTGCTGGCCGTGGCGTCGACCAGCTTGAGCTGCTCTTCGGTGGCCGCGCGGCCCACGGTCGCGAAGCTCGGGTCGGTCAGTGTCTTGTTGCTCAGGCCCTGGATGTCGTTGCTGACGCCGCTGAGCTTGACGGTGCCGCTGGTCACGCCGCCGGCGGCGACTGCGGTGGTGGTCGTGCCGTTGTTGACCGTCAGGCCGGTGGTGTTGAGCACGCTCTGGCCGACTGTCACGCTGTTGTTGACCTTGACGTCGTCAGCGAGCTTGAAGTCGAGGTTCGTGCCGGTGCGCGTGATCGCGATGTTGCTGTCCGAGTTGCTGAAGTCGACCTTGCCGCCTGGAGCGACATTGCCGCCGGTGGCTTCGCCATTGGCTGCGACATTCCAGCCTGCGCTGGCCGTGTCATTGACGATCTTGAGCTGCTCTTCCGTAGCCCCACGACCCACCGTCGCAAAGCTCGGATCGGTCAGCGTCTTGTTGCTCAGGCCCTGGATGTCATTGCTGACGCCGCTGAGCTTGACGGTGCCGCTGGTGACGCCACCCGCCGCGACGGCCGTGGTGGTCGTGCCGTCGTTCACGGTCAGGCCCGTGGTGTTGAGCACGCTCTGGCCCACCGTGACGCTGTTGCTGACCTTGACGTCATCCGCCAACTTGAAGTCCAGGTTCGTGCCGGTGCGCGTGATGGCGATGTTGCTGTCCGAATTGCTGAAGTCCACCTTGCCGCCCGGTGCGACGTTGCCGCCCGTGGCTTCGCCGTTGGCTGCGACATTCCAACCTGCGCTGGCCGTGTCATTGACGATCTTGAGCTGCTCTTCCGTGGCCCCACGGCCCACCGTCGCGAAGCTCGGATCGGTCAGCGTCTTGTTGCTCAGGCCCTGGATGTCGTTGGTCACACCGCTCAGGTTGACGGTTCCACTGGTCACGCCGCCGGCCGCAACGGCCGTGGTCGTCGTGCCGTTGTTGACCGTCAGACCCGTGGTGTTGAGCACGCTCTGTCCCACCGTCACGCTGTTGTTGACCTTCACATCGTCAGCCAGCTTGAAGTCGAGGTTCGTACCGCTGCGGGTGATCGCGATGTTGCTGTCCGAATTGCTGAAGTCGACCTTGCCGCCAGGCGCGACGTTGCCGCCCGTGGCTTCGCCGTTGGCCGCGACATTCCAGCCTGCGCTGGCGGTGTCGTTGACCTTCTTCAGTTGCTCTTCGGTCGCTGCACGTCCCGCCGTCGCGAAGCTCGGATCGGTCAGCGTCGTGTTGCTGAGACCCTTGATGTCGTTGGTGACACCGCTGAGGTTCACGCTGCCGCTGGTCACGCCGCCTGCGGCCACCGCGGTGGTCGTGGTGCCGTTGTTGACTGTCAGGCCCGTGGTGTTGAGCACGCTCTGGCCTACGGTCACGCTGTTGTTGACCTTGACGTCATCGGCCAGCTTGAAGTCCAGGTTCGTACCGCTTCGCGTGATGGCGATGTTGCTGTCCGAATTGCTGAAGTCGACCTTGCCGCCCGGCGCGACGTTGCCGCCCGTGGCCTCGCCGTTGGCCGCGACATTCCAGCCTGCGCCGGCGGTGTCGTTGACCTTCTTCAGTTGCTCTTCAGTGGCCGCACGCCCCACGGTTGCAAAGCTCGGGTCGGTCAACGTCGTGTTGCTGAGCCCCTGGATGTCGTTGGTGACACCGCTGAGATTCACGCTGCCGCTGGTCACGCCGCCTGCGCCCACCGCGGTGGTCGTGGTGCCGTTGTTCACCGTCAGGCCCGTGGTGTTCAGCACGCTCTGGCCCACGGTCACGCTGTTGTTGACCTTGACGTCGTCCGCCAGCTTGAAGTCGAGATTCGTGCCCGTGCGGGTGATCGCGATGTTGCTGTCGGAGTTGCTGAAGTCGACCTTGCCGCCAGGCGCCACATTGCCGCCCGTGGCCTCACCGTTCGCTGCCACGTTCCAGCCTGCGCTGGCCGTGTCGTTGACGATTTTGAGCTGCTCTTCAGTCGCTGCGCGGCCCACCGTCGCGAAGCTCGGGTCGGTCAACGTCTTGTTGCTCAAGCCCTGGATGTCGTTCGTCACGCCACTCAGGTTGACCGCTCCACTGGTCACGCCGCCGGCAGCCATCGCCGTCGTGGTCGCGCCGTTGGTCACGGTAGTGCCCGTCGCCGACGTCGTCGTGACGTTGCCTGCGCCGTCGTTCACCGTCAGGCCCGTCGTGTTGAGCACGCTCTGGCCCACGGTCACGCTGTTGTTGACCTTGACGTCGTCGGCCAGTTTGAAGTCGAGGTTCGTACCGCTTCGCGTGATCGTGACGTTGCTGTCCGAATTGCTGAAGTCGACCTTGCCGCCCGGTGCGACGTTGCCTCCCGTGGCTTCGCCGTTCGCCGCCACGTTCCAGCCTGCGCTGGCCGTGTCGTTGACGATCTTGAGCTGCTCTTCCGTGGCCCCACGGCCCACGGTCGCAAAACTCGGGTCGGTCAGCGTCTTGTTGCTCAGGCCTTGGATGTCGTTGCTGACACCGCTCAGGTTGACCGAGCCACTGGTCACGCCGCCTGCCGCGACCGCGGTGGTGGTCGTTCCGTTGTTGACCGTCAGACCGGTGGTGTTCAGCACGCTCTGGCCCACGGTCACGCTGTTGTTGACCTTCACGTCATCCGCCAGCTTGAAGTCGAGGTTCGTACCGCTGCGGGTGATCGTGACGTTGCTGTCGGAATTGCTGAAGTCGACCTTGCCGCCGGGTGCGACGTTGCCACCCGTGGCTTCGCCGTTCGCTGCCACGTTCCAGCCTGCGCTGGCCGTGTCATTGACGATCTTGAGCTGTTCTTCCGTAGCCCCACGGCCCACAGTCGCGAAGCTTGGATCAGTCAACGTCTTGTTGCTCAGACCTTGGATGTCGTTGGTCACGCCACTCAGGTTGACCGAGCCACTGGTCACGCCACCTGCCGCGACTGCGGTGGTGGTCGTTCCGTTGTTCACCGTCAGGCCCGTGGTGTTGAGCACGCTCTGCCCCACGGTCACGCTGTTGTTGACCTTCACGTCGTCAGCGAGCTTGAAGTCAAGGTTCGTACCGCTGCGGGTGATCGTGACGTTGCTGTCGGAGTTGCTGAAGTCCACCTTGCCGCCCGGCGCGACATTGCCGCCCGTGGCCTCGCCGTTCGCTGCCACGTTCCAACCTGCGCTGGCCGTGTCATTGACGATCTTGAGCTGCTCTTCAGTGGCCGCACGGCCCACCGTCGCAAAGCTCGGATCGGTCAGCGTCTTGTTGCTCAGCCCTTGGATGTCGTTCGTCACGCCACTCAGGTTGACCGTTCCGCTGGTCACGCCGCTGGCCGCAACGGCCGTGGTGGTCGTTCCATCGTTCACCGTCAGCCCCGTGGTGTTCAGCACGCTCTGGCCCACGGTCACGCTGTTGTTGATCTTCACATCGTCAGCCAGCTTGAAGTCGAGGTTCGTACCGGTGCGCGTGATCGCGATGTTGCTGTCGGAGTTGCTGAAGTCGACCTTGGCGCCCGGTGCGACATTGCCGCCTGTGGCTTCACCGTTGGCCGCGACATTCCATCCCGCGTTGGCGGTCGCATCGACGGCCTTGAGCTGGCTCACGTTCACCGCATCTGTATCGACCGCGCCGGCCGCCACATTGGTGATGCGCCGCTCGGTGCCCACGCCGCCCACCGACACTTCGCCCACCGGCACCGCACCGGCGACCGAGGTTGCGCCCGGCGGCACGTAGGCCGTGTTCGCGTTCAAGGTCGCCAGGTCCGAGGCCGTGGTGCTGTTGGCACCGAGCGCCACCGCGTTCGCGTAGGTGGCACTGGCATCGGTGCCGATGCTGACGCCGCTGTCGCCCGTGGCCTTGGCACGGGTGCCGATGGCAACGGTGTTGCTGGCGCTGATGTTCTCGCCCGCGTTCAAGCCGATCGCGACGTTGGCGCTGCCCTGGACCCCGCCGCCGGAAAGACCGCCCAGCGCCACGTTGAAGGCGCCGTTGGTGCCCTGCCCCGCGGAACTTCCGATGCCCACGTTGGAGAAACCGGTCGTGACCGCCCCGCCGTTCACGCCGATGCCGATGTTGGAGTCCCCGGTGACGCGGGCGCCCGCGCTCAACCCGAGCGCGGTGTTGTTCCCGCCCGTCACCGACACACCGGCGCTGTTGCCGACGGCCGTGTTGTCCGCTCCCGCAACCTGCCGGCCCGCGGCGTACCCGACGAAGGTGTTGTGCGAGTTGCCAGCCGCCGTGCTGCCCGAGCCGGCCAAGTTGCCGACCGCCACGGTGCCCACGCCCGCGGCCACGGCATCCACGCCTGACGCGATCGCATTGATGCCGGTCGCGCCCTTGTTGTCGTAGTTGCCGCCCTGCGTGCCGTTGTCGTTCACGCTGTAGTAGTGCGTCTGCGCGCCCTTGAGCTGGCTCACGTTGACAGCATCGGTATCGTCCGAGCCCGCTGCCACGTTGGTGATGCGCCGCTCCTTGCCCGCGCTGCCCACCGACACCTCGCCCACCGGCGCGGTGCCGGCCACGGTCGTCGCGCCTGCCGGCACATAGGCGTTCTTGAGCGCCAGCGCGGCTGCGTCCTGCGTCGCCTTCGAATCCGCGCCCAGCGCCACGCTGTTGACGGCGGCAGCCTGCGCGCCATGACCGACGGCAACGCCGTCGTCCTTGCTCGCCACGGCGCTGTTGCCGATGCTCACCGTGTTGTTGGCAGTGATGCCGGCAAACGTCGCGGTGTCGACGATGCCTGCGAGGCTGCCGATGGCGATGTTGCTGCTGCCTGTTGTTCCAGCACCAGCCAGGGCACCGATGCCGATGTTCGCATCGCCGACGACGGAGGCCCCCGACAAGTCGCCCATGGCGATGTTGTCGTTGCCGGTCACGGACTGACCCGCACTGCCGCCAACCGCAGTGTTGTAGGTGCCCTTGGTCCCCATGCCGCTGTAAGCACCCATCGCCAGGTTGTAGTCGCCCTGGACACTCTGCCCCGCCGCAATGCCGAACGCAGCGTTCGAGCTGCCCGCCACGTCCTTGCCCGCAGCGGACCCCACCGCGGTGTTGCTGGACCCCACGACACCGCCACCCGCTTCGGTGCCGATGCCCACGTTGTTCTGGCCGGCCAGGCCGGCGCTGGCGCCCACGCCGGCCAGATAGCCGATGGACACGCTGCGCTCGCCGTTCGCCTGCGCGCCCACGCCCGCCGCCAGTGCGTTGATGCCGGTGGCGCCGTCGTTGGCGTAGTTGCCGCCCTGCACGCCGTTGTCGTTCACGCTGTAGTAGTGCGTCTGCCCCGCCTTCAGTTGCGCCACGTTCACCGCATCGGTGGCTTGCGTGCCCGCTGCCACGTTCGTGATCTGGCGCGTCTGGCCATTGCCGCCCACGCTCACCGCACCCAGCGTGCTCTTCCACGTGGCCGAGGTGTCCGTCGAGGCCAGGCCCGTGGCCGGGTCGAAGCCCGCCACGCCCTTGTCCGTGCTCGCCACCGACTTGCTGCCCAGCGCCACGCCGTCGGCCACGGTCACGCCGGTCGAATCGCCCAGCGCCGTGGCGTTGGCCACGTTGACCTTGACGTTGTTGCCCAGCACGAAGGTGTTGCTCGCCGCTGCGCCCAGCGTGTTGTTGTTGCCCACGCTGTAGCTGTTGGCGCCGTCGATCACGGTCGGGTCGCCGATGGCGCCGCTGTTGTTGCCGTTGACGACGTTGCCGGTGCCGATGCTGATCGACTGCGTGCCCAGCGCCTGGGCGCCCGTGCCGATCGCGATCGCGCGCTCGGCATTGGCAAATGCCTGGGTGCCCAGGGCGATCGTGTCGCTCGCCATCGTCGGCGTGATGTTCCCGGCGGCCACATCGCCGGCAAGGCCCGCGGCCGAGCCGATCGCCAGGTTGCGGTTGCCGCTCACCAGGGCCCCTGCCGTCTGGCCGAGCGCGATGTTTTCGTTGCCGTCGGCGGCAAGACCGGCGTTCTGGCCCAGCGCCACGTTGCTGTTGCCCTTGGCGATCGAGCCCGCCCCCGCGCCAATGGCGAGATTCGCATCACCCTGGGTGCCAAGCCCCGCCCCTTGTCCGATCGCGGCATTGCCTGAACCCACGACGCTGGCGCCCGCCGAAGTGCCCATGCCGATGTTGCCGTCGCCCTTCACGAACGCGCCCGCGGCGAAGCCCCATGCGGCATTGCTGTCGCCCTCGGTGTTTGCGCCCGCCAGGTTGCCGAAGGCCGAGTTGGCGGTGCCCTTGGAGAAGATGCCCGCCCCCGCGCCGATGAAGCTGTTCAGGTCGCCCTCCGACGAGCTGCCGGCCGTTGCCCCGATGAAGGTGTTGCTGTTGCCCGACGCCGCCTGCCCTGCGTTGTTGCCGATGGCGGTGATGTCCGCGCCCGTGCTCTTGTTGCCGGCACCGGAGCCGATGAAGGTCCCCGTCAGCACGGTCGAATCCTTGCCTGCGCTTGCGCCGATCGCCACCGTGCCGCCCTTGGCGGCAGAGGCCTGGGTTCCGATCGCCACGCCGTTCGCGCCGGCCGCGTTGGCCTGGTAGCCCTGCGCGATCGCATAGTGGCCGCCGGCCGTCGCGCCATGACCCACGGCGGTCGCATGGTCCCCGCCGGCCTTGGCATCGACACCCGAGGCCATGGCGTTGAGGCCCGTGGCGCCCTTGTTGTCGTAGTTGCCGCCCTGCGTGCCGTTGTCGTTCACGCTGTAGTAGTGCGTCTGCGCGGCCTTGAGCTGCGCGACGTTCACCGCATCGGTGGCTTGCGTGCCCGCCGCCACGTTCGTGATCTGCCGCGTCTGGCCGTTGCCGCCCACGCTCACCGCGCCCAGCGTGCTCTTCCACGTGGCCGAGGTGTCCGTCGAGGCCTTGCCCGTCGCCGGGTCGAAGCCTGCCACACCCTTGTCCGTGCTCGCCACCGACTTGCTGCCCAATGCCACGCCGTCGGCCACGGTCACGCTGGTCGAATCACCCAGCGCCGTCGCGTTGGCCACGTTCACGTTGACGTTGTTGCCCAGCACGAAGGTGTTGCTCGCCGCTGCGCCCAGCGTGTTGTTGTTGCCCACGCTGTAGCTGTTGGCACCGTCGATGACGCTCGGGTCGCCGATGGCGCCGCTGTTGTTGCCGTTGACGACGTTGCCGGTGCCGATGCTGATCGACTGCGTGCCGTTGGCCTGGGCACCCTTGCCCATGGCAATGGAGGCTTCGCCCTTCGCAAAGGCGCTGTCGCCCACCGCCACGCTGGACACACCGAAAGCCTTGCTCGCCGTGCCGATGGCCACGGTGGCCTTGTCGCCGGCGACCGCCGACGAGCCCAGCGCCACGGCGTCGTCGCCGGTGGCGCGCGACAGGTGGCCGATGGCCGTCGTGCGGCTGGCGTCGATGCCGGCCACGCCGTTGCGCTGGAACGCCTGGGTGACCGAGGTCTGCAGCTCGGCGGCGGTGACCAGCACGTTGCCGCTGCTGGCCTCGATGACGTTGCCGCTGGCGTCCAGGGTGTAGGTGCCGTCGGCCAAGCCGGCCTCGGTCACGCCGCGCGTGGCCAGAAAGCCCATGTACTCGGTCTGCGCCGCCAGGCTCGCCGCCTGCACAGCGGCCTGGGAGATCGGGGCGTTCGGGTCCTGCGCGGCCAGCGCCAGGTTGGCGCTGGCCAGGGTGCCGAGCGCGATGTTGTTGCTGCCCTTGGACTGCAAGCCCGCCATCGTGCCCTGGTTGATGTTCTGGTCGCCCGTCACGAACTGGCCGGCGCGCTGGCCCACCGCGACGTTGCGGTTGCCGCTCGAGAGCCCGCCCGCGCCGTAGCCCATGCCGGCGTTCTCGTCGCCCTGCACCGCAAAACCCGCCTGGTTGCCGACGTAGGAATTGCGCGCGCCATTGCCGCTCGCGCCCGAGCCGCTGCCGACAAAGGTGTTGAGCGAGTTGCTGAAATCGTTCGGGTCGGTCTTGGCGGGGCGGCCCATGCCCGCGAACGTGCCGATCGCGACGGTGTCGTAGCCGGCTTCGGCGCGCGAACCCAGCGCGGTGCCGCGTCCCTCGGCCTTGGCCGAGCCCCCCAGGGCCACGGAGTTGCCTTCGGTCGCGGAGGCATAGGTGCCCACCGCCACGGAACTCCAGTTCTCGGTCGGTCCGGTCAGGCGGTCGCCACCGCTCGCAATGGCGGCGCGGCCGATGGCGATGTCGCCGAGCTTGTGCGCCTCGGCGCCGTTGCCCATGGCCACGGTGTCGTTCGCGAGCGCCTTGGCATCGGGGCCGATCGCCACGCTGTTGACGCCGATGGCGCCCGAGTTGGCCTGGGTCGAATTGCCGACAGCCGTCGAATTCACATGCAGGTACGGTGTCTCGTCGACATTCACCCAACGACCGTTCTTCCAGGTCATCAGCCCGACGCCGAGGCCGTTGGCCGAGGTGCCTGCCGTGGTGTTGAAGACGACCATGCCTTCCACCGGCGTGGGCGCGGCGAGGCCCCAGGTCGATGCGTCGGCCAATGCCACGCGCGGCATCAGCACGCCCTTGTTCGGTACGCCCGGGCCCGGCTCCGCGCCGATCGTCAGCCAGGCACTGGGGTCCGGGTTCGGCGTCCCGATCCCGACCTGCGCGAGCGCCGGCCCGCCCAACAGGAGCATGCCCAGACCCAGCGCCGCGAGTTGGCGCTGCGCGCTGCGGCTCTTCTTGCCTCGAGCCGAAGCAATTTCCGACGCGGCAACCCAAGCGCCCAGCGCCTCATTCCAGATGGATCGATAAGACTTGTTCATTTCCCCTGTTCCTCGGATGCAAGCCGGCCTTACTCCGCAGGATCGCGACATGGCGAGCGGAGATGACCGGAGATGTGGAGTGATCGGAGCGCCGGGTGGCGCTACAGGGGGCGGATGATGTCGACGGCCTTCGAGGGTCGAAGGGCCGGCGTGAGGTTTGGTCAGATTTGCGGCCAGCTTTAGGCTGCATTTGTGAATTTCTTTACTACTTCATAACCATCGCCAACAATGTTGCTAACGTTCACGCTACGGAATTCGTCAGATTTCGGGTGTGGATTCACTGTCAAAATTGCCGCCGCCACCCCTGGAGTCCATGCGCATCGCCATCCTTGAAGACGACCCGAACCAGCTCTCGCATCTCGTGCGGACACTCGAGCAGCTGTTAACAATTGGCGAGACGAATGTGACCTGCATCACGTTTTCGAACGGGTCGACCTTGCAACAGGCACTGCGGCGCGAAAGCTTCGATCTGCTGGTGCTCGACTGGAACGTGCCCGGCTTGGCCGGCGTCGAATTGCTGCAGTGGCTGCGCAAGTGGCAGACCGACAAGGTGCCGGTGCTCATGCTGAGTTCGCGCGCTTCCGAGCACGACGTGGTGCAGGCGCTGAACCTCGGCGCCGACGACTACATCGTCAAACCCTTCCGACCGCTCGAACTGCGCGCCCGCGTGCAGCGCCTGATGGCCCGGCGCGTGCCGCTGGCACCGTCCGACGGCGAGCGCTTCGGCCGCTGGGAGTTCGAACGGGTGTCGCAAAGCGTCCTGATCCACCCGGCCCCCGGCGACGACGCCGCGCCGCAGCGGCACGCCCTCACCGACCGCGAGTTCAAGCTCGCGCTGACGCTGTTCCAGCACATGGGCGACACGGTGTCGCGCGCGCATCTGCTCGAAAGCGCCGGCTACAGCAACGAAGAGCTGCCTTCGCGCACGCTGGACAGCCACATCTACCGGCTGCGCAGCAAGCTCGGCCTCGAAGCCGAAAGCGGACTGAGCCTGCGCACGGTGTACGGCCGCGGCTACCGGCTCGAGGCCACGCAACACGCACCGCAGGCGGATTCCTGATGGCGACGACGCACCCAACCCCGTTCCGCCCGCACCGCCTCCTGGCCTGCGCCGCGCTGCTCGTCGCCACGGCGGCGGGCGCGCAGTCGCCGCACGTGGTGAAGCCGGGCGAAACCCTGTGGGGCATCTCGGGCCAGCAGCTGGACACGCCGCTGCGCTGGCCCGAAGTGCAGCAACGCAACCAGGTGGGCGAGCCGCGCCTGTTGCAACCGGGCACGGTGCTGTACTTTGCCGACGGCCGGCTCGTGCCCGAGGGTGCGGCAGTGGTCACTGCGGTCGAAGGCCGGGCCTCGCGCAAGCGCGCGGGTGTGCCTGAACAGGTCCTCACGCCCGGCCTGCCGATCCAGGCCGGCGACACGCTCATCACCGGCACCGATGCCTTCGTGACCTTGGGCGTGGCCGGTGGGAGCCGCGTCGTGCTGCCCTCGCGCAGCGCGCTGGAGGTGCTGGCCATCGATGCCAATACGGTGCGGCTGCGGCTCATCGAAGGCCGCGTCGAATCGCAGGTGCACAAGCAGCAGCCGAACCAGCAGTTCGAGATCCGCGCGCGGTCGATGGGCCTGGGCGTGCGCGGCACGCACTTTCGCGTGCGCGACGAAGACGGCGTGCTGACCGGCGAAGTGATTTCGGGTGAAGTGGTGGTGCAGCGCACCGCACAGTCCGAACCGCCGCTCGTGCTGCGCGAAGGCCGCGGCGCGGTGCTGCTGGAGAGCGGCCCGTCGCAAGCGCAGGGGCTGCTGCCGGCGCCCCAGCTGGTGCCCGAAACGACGGCGCGCAACGATCGCACGTTCCGCTTCACGCCCGTTGCGGGCGCGCAAACCTACCGCCTGCAACTGGCGCGCGACGAGCGCTTCCTGCTGCCGGTGTACGAACAACGCGGCCCGGGACCTTCTTTCACGGTGCCGGCGGAACTGCCATCGGGCCTGTACCAGCTGCGCCTCACGGCCTTCGATGCCGCCCGGCTCGAAGGGCTGCCGGGCGACGGCACGGTCTACCTGCCCACGGTCGAAGGCGGCGCGAGCGGCCAGAGCACGTCGACCGCACTGCCCGACGGGCGCGTGGAGGTCCGCTGGCCGGGCATCGCGGGCCAGCGCTACACCTTCGAACTCGCGCGCAGCCCCGACTTCGCCGTGCTGCTGGTGAACGAGCCCGCGGTCTATGCCACCGGCATGACGGTCGGCCCCTTCGCGCTCGGCGGGCGCTACCACTGGCGCGCGCGCCAGGCCACCCCCGACGGTGCTGCGTCCGCAGCGACCGGTTTCGGCGGAAGCTTCGACATTCCGGCGCGCTGAAGCGGGGCCACGCGCATGCGCCTCGTCGTCGAACGCCTGCTGATGGCGCTGCTGCTGCCGCTGGCCATGCTCGGCCTGGCGCACCGCCCGGGCCTGCTGCAGATGGATGCGTACATCCACGACCGCCTGCTGATCCTGGCCTCGCACCGGGCGTCGGCCGACATCCTGATCATCGCCATCGACGAGCACAGCCTGCGCGAACTCGGGCGCTGGCCCTGGAGCCGCGCGACCCACGCGCGCCTGCTCGAACGGCTCGCGCCGGCGGCGCCGCGCGCGGTGCTGCTCGATCTCTTCCTGACCGAGCCGAGCGCCGACCCGCGCGAAGACGCGCACCTGGCGCGGGCCATGGGCCTGCTGCCCGTGTACCTGCCGCTGCTGCATGCGAGCCCCCTGGCTTTCACGAGCCACGAATGGCCGGGCTTCCTGCCGCCGCTGCCGGACTTTGCCGCCCAGGCCCGCGGCGTCGGGCATGCCGGCCTCGCGCCCGACACCGACGGCGTGGCACGCACGCTGTACCTGCTCGAGGGCTATCCGAACCAGCTGCAGCCCTACGTGGGCGCGCTGATGGCGCATCGCGTCCCGCCGGCCGTGGTCGACCCCGAAGCGACGCCGGTCGACTGGCTGCGCCAGAGCCCCCTGCGCCTGCTGTTCGCCGGCCCGCGCGGCAGCTACCGCACCGTGCCCTACGTGAGCGTGCTGCGCGGCGAAGTGCCCGCCGAACTGCTGCGCGACAAGCTGCTGCTCGTGGGCGCCACCGCGCCCGGCCTCGGCGACCAGACGCTCACGCCCAACGCCGGCATCCGCGGCGTGCTGCCCGGCGTGGAGGTGCATGCCAATGCCATCGACAACCTGATGCACGGGCGCAACGTGAGCGTGTCGCCCCCGCTGTGGCATGCGGCCTGGACCGTGGTGCCGCTGTGGCTCGCGCTGTGGCTGCTGGTCCGGCGGGGCCGGCACGCGCTGCCGATCGCCGCCGGCCTCGCGAGCGCGTGCCTGCTGATCAGCAGCGTCGCCATGCTGGTGTGGCACCACTGGCTGCCGCCTGTCGCGCCGATGCTCGGCCTGGCCATCCTCTACCTGCTGTGGAGCTGGCGCCGTCTCGAATCGCAGTTCGTCTACCTGCGCAAGCGCGCGCAGGTGCTCGACGCCCTCCCCGGCGGCACCTTCGAAGTCATGCCGGCCCGCTCGCCGGCGCCCGCCGATCCGGCGGAGCATCCCAAGCAGGCGCTCGACCGCGCCATTGCACGCCTGCGGCGCATGCAGCAGCTCATGGACAAGGCCATGCAGGCGATGCCGGTGGCCATGCTGATCTGCGACGAAGAGGGGCGCATCGGGTCGGGCAACGCGGCGGCCTTCCGGCTGCTGGGCGGCGATGCCATGCCATCGCACGACGACGATGGCATGGCACCGCCCGCGCTGCGCGGCGTGCGCCTGCCCGAGCTGATCGCGCCGCTGGCCGTGCCGCCCGCCAACGGCACGCCGGCCCGCACGGATGCCGCCCACTGGACCGACCGGCTGCAGGGCGAATACACCACCCCCGACGCGCGCGTGTTCCGCCTGGAGGCCGCGGCCTTCAGCGGCAACGCGCCCGAAGACCGGGGCTGGGTCGTGATGCTGCCCGAGCTCACGGCCGAGCGCGAAGCGCAGCGCCAGCGCGACGAATGGCGCCAGTTCCTGTCGCACGACCTGCGCAGCCCGCAGGTCACGATCCTCAGCATCCTGTCGATGCACCCCACGGCCGATGCCGACATGCGTTCGGCCATCGGCCGCGAAGCCGAGCGCACCCTGGCGATGGCCGAGGGCTTCATGGACTTCGCGCTCGCCGAATCGGACGACTACCGCTTTGCGGACACGCACGTCGGCGCCGTGCTGCTCGACGCCAGAGACCAGGTGTGGCACTACGCGCAGTCCCATGGCGTGCGCGTCGAAGCGCGCATCGACGACGCCGCCGGCGACACGATCCTGCGCGCCGACGGCGCCTTGCTGACCCGCGCCATCGTCAACCTGCTGAACAACGCCATCCGCCACAGCCCCTCCGGTCGCCGCGTGGAATTGGGCATGGCCATCGAACCCGGCACCGACGGCGCGGACGCGGCCAGCGTGCGGATTTCCGTCAGCGACCAGGGCTCGGGCATGACGCCCGGACAGCTCGACGCCCTCCTCCACGCGCCGCGCGGCCGGCGCGCGCCCACCGCGCCGGAAGCCGCGCCCGGCGAGACCAAGGGCACGGGCACACGGCGCATGGGCCTGGGCTTTTCCGTCGTGCGCGCGGTGGTCCAGAAACACAACGGCACCCTGGGCGCGGACAGCGCGCCCGGTGCCGGCACCACCGTCTGGCTGCGGCTGCCCCTGCCCGGTTCGCGCCCTAGCACATCGAAGTGACGGGTTTTCCAATCCCGATGGGGACAATGTTGTGGAAAACCGTGTGCGCAGCGCGCGAAACCCTTGCCCGGCGGGGCCTGCAACACGGTGCCTGCGAAACAGGCAGCGACGCTGAAAAACCTGGAGAAATATTTTTCTCGGCGTTTTCGCCACACTTTCGGCGGCGAATCGGGACGCGCCGCAGCCCCGGCGGGACCACCGCGGCGCTCAGTCCGAGGGCTCGCTCGCCGCACCGTCGGCGAGCATGGCCGCGATGGTCGGCGCCTCCAACCCGGCTTCGGCCAGGAGGCGGCGGGTGTCCGCGCCGCGACGCACCGGCGCGCGCAGCGAAGGTGACAGCGGCTCGCTGGACGTGAAGCCGATGCCTGGCACCGGCACCCGTCGCGCGCCGTTCGGCAAGGGCAGTTCCACGTGCGGCCAGTCGCGCGCCATCTGTGCCGCCGCCTGTGCGGGGCGCATCACCGGCGTGGCGGGCACGCCGTGGCGGGTCAGCTGCGCATCCCATTCGGCCGTGGTCCTTCCACCCAGCGCCTGGCCCAGCAGCGCCTGCGCGCGCGGCACATCGCGCTGCTCGGCGGCTTCGTGCAGTGACGACAGCAGCGAGGCGTCCGTGCCGGTTTCGCGCAGCGCGTTCAGCAGCCCCTTCGCCTGGTCGGCCGCATTGCAGACGATGGCCAACTGGCCGTCGGCCACCTCGAAGGTGCCCGACAGGGGGCTGCCGGAAAACGCGGTCGATGCGCTGCGCGGCATCTCCATGCCGCTGACCAGCGGCCCCGCGTAGGTGGGCGCCATCAGCGTGAGCGCCGCGCCCATCATCGACACCTGGAGCCATTCGCCGCGCACGCGCGCCTCGCCGTTCGGTCGGTCGCGCCGGTAGAGCGCGCTCATCACCGCCAGCACCGCCTGCTGGCCCACGGCGTAGTCGACCAGCGGAAAACCCACGCGCTGCGGCTTGCCGTCGCGGTCGGCGTTGGCCGCCATCAGCCCGCTCGCGGCCTGGATCACGTGGTCGTAGGCGCGCCGGTCCGATGCGGGGCCGAAGCCGGTGATCGAGCAGACGACCAGCTGCGGATGGCGCGCGATCAGTTGCTGCGGATCGAAGTCGAGCGCCGCCAGCTTGCCGGGTCGGAAGTTCTCCAGCAGCACATCCGCGCTGCCGATCAGTTCGCTCAGCGCCTGTTTGGCCCGCGGGTCGCGCGCATCGATGGCCAGCGAGCGCTTGCCCGCGCCCTGCGTCACGAAGGTCTCGCCCAGTCCGAGCGCGGTCAGTTCGGCATCGAGGCCCTTGGCGCGAATCATGTCGTCGCCGTCGGCGCGCTCGATGCGGATTACCTCGGCGCCGAGCAGGCCGAGTTGGTAGCCGGCGAAGGGGCCGGCCAGCACGTGGGTCCAGTCGATGACGCGCAAGCCGGCCAGGGGTGTGGAGGTCGATGTCATCGCGTCACTCCGGCTTGACGCCACTGTTCTTCACATAGCGCGCCCAGCGGGCGATCTCTTCCCTGGCGAAGCGGCGGCCCTCTTCCAGATTGAACGCCAGCGGCTGCGTACCGCTGCTGGCGCGCAGTTGCACCGACTCCGGCGACGCCGACGATTTGCGGATGGCCGCATGCAGCGTCTCGACGATGGGCGCGGGGGTGCCCGCGGGCACGAACACGGCGGTCCATCCGGTGATCTCGAAATCGGCAATGCCTTGTTCGCGGAACGTGCCGACGTCCGGCGTGGCCGGATAGCGCCGCGCGGCGGCCACGGCCAACGGCTTCAGCTTGTTCCCGTCGATGAAGACCTTGGCCACCGACGCGTCGGAGAACGCGAAGTCGATGTGCCCGCCGGCCAGGTCCGCCAGCGATTGCGGGTTCGACTTGTAGGGAACCGTGACGGCGTCAATGCCCGCCGACTTGCGAAAGATCTCGCAGGCCACCTGCGTCACCGCGTTGCCGCTGCCGCACCTGAGCGCGTTCGGATGGGCCTTGCCGTAGGCCATCAGGTCGGCCAGGTTGCGCCACTTGGCGTTGGCCGCGACGTACAGCGAGATCGGGCTGCTGCCCAGGCCCGCCACCATCTCGAACGACCCGGGTTCATAGCCGAGCCTGGCCGGGAAGAACGAGAAATTGACGGCGTTGGTCGTGGCCGAGCCGATCAGCAATGTGTACCCATCGGGCTTCGCGCGCGCGGCCGCCGCCGTTCCCAGCGCACCGTTGGCGCCTTGCCTGTTGTCGACGATGACGGGCGTCTTCAGGATGTCCGTCAGGTCCTTGGCCAGCACGCGCGCACCGATGTCGGTGCCGCTGCCCGCGGCGAACGGAACCACCAGCGTGATGGGGCGCGAAGGATAGGCCGCTTGTGCGCAGGCCGAGGCAGTCCCCAGGGCCCACAAGGCGCACAGGGCGCCCAGGAAGAAAGAACTGCGAAGCATGATGGGTGTGTCTCCTGGTGGTGTCCGGGCTGAACGATAGGTTGCCGCCCGGCGCGCAGCAACCTACATTCCGTGGCGACCTTTTCCACTTTGGAAAACCATGAACTTGAACGACCTCCATCTGGCCGTGGTGATCGCGCGCGAAGGCGGGCTGAGCCATGCCTCGGCCTGCCTCGGCATTTCACCCGGCACCCTGAGCAAGGCCGTGACGCGGCTCGAGCGCGCCACCAAGGTCAAGCTGTTCGAACGGCTGGCCCGGGGCATGCGCCCCACCGAGCTGGGCCAGGCCTTCCTGAAGCGGGCGCAGCGCATCGACCTGGACGCCACCGACCTGCATGCGGAACTGCGCGACCTGCGGCAGGCGCGCGCCGGCGTGCTGCGCTGCGGTGTCGGCGACGGCATTCCCGACCGCTGGGTGCTGCCGGTGGTGGCCGCGCTCATCGAGCGCGGGATCCGCGTGGACCTGTCGGGTGGCAACTCCGACTCGCTCACGCGGGCCGTCGCCATGGGCGAGCTGGAGTTCGCCCTGACCGGCCTGCACAAGAAGCCGACGGCCGCGCTGGCATGGGAAGGCCTGCGGGACGACCCGTTGCTGCCCATGGCGCCGATCGGCCATCCGCTGGCGCGCACCCGGCGCGAGGTGGGCTGGGACCAGCTCGCGCAGGCGCGGTGGATCGTCATGGCGCCCGGCACCTCGACGCACACCGAGTTCGAGGCGAACTTCCGCGCGCACCGGCTCGACCCGCCCGCGCCGGTGGGCACCTCGCGTTCGTCCCAGCGCGAGCTGGCGTTGGTGCGCTCGCTGGGCGCCTTGATGCCCGTGCCACGCTCGGTCCTGAAAGAGCCGCCGGTCGCGGCGCAGTTCGTGCCGGTCAGCCCCGACGGCGGATGGCGATCGACCCGTCGCGTGGGCATCGTGCGGCGCGCCGGCGGCTACCTCAGCCCCTCGGCGTTGCAAGCCATGGAGGCGCTGGAAGCCATCCTGCGCAAGGAGCGCTGACGGCTGGAGACGCAAGGCATGGCGCGCCGCGTGCGTTAGGCTCCACGATCCCTTCAACCCCTCCTCCCATGCACATCGAAGAACGCATCCACATCGCCGTCCCGCCCCGGGTCATCGACCGCATCTGGAGCGAGGTCGACCGATGGCACCTGTGGGACCCGGACACCAAGCAGGCCCGGCTCGACGGCCCCTTCGCCGTGGGCACCAAGGGCCGGATCGTTCCGCAAAAAGGCATGGGCGTTCCGATGGTGGTCACGGAGCGCTCCGAGGGCCGGTCGTTCACCGCGCAGGGCTACATCCCCCTGTTCCGCATGCACTTCAGGCACACGGTGTCTGCAACGGACAGCGGCTCGGACGTGGTGCACCGCGTGTGGTTCACCGGCGCCCTGGCCTTCCTGTTCGGGCCGGGCGTCGCCAAGCAGGTTCGACACGGACTGCCCCGGACCATGCGGTCGCTGAAGGCCTACGCCGAGCAGCGCCACGCCACGTCGGGGTCCGGCGACGCCCCCTGAAAGCCGCCGCGCGCTGGCATCGCACCGCGAATTCCAGCGCGCTGGCGAATGAAGGCGCATCATGGGCCGATGAACATCCAGCTCGGTTTCGAGATCGCCTACCAGTTTCCCCGGCCGACGCCGATGATCCTGGCCCTCAGCATTCACTACTCGCGCGCCTCGGACCTCCTGCGCCCGGACCACCTGCTCACGAAACCGGCCGTTCCCACCACCGCGTACCGTGACCTGTTCGGGAACTGGTGCACGCGCCTGGTCGCCCCCGCGGGCCGCTTCGTGCTGAGCACGGACACCGTGGTCCACGACAGCGGCGCACCCGACATCGTCGTGCCCTCGGCGCCGCAGGTGCCGGTGGAGTACCTGCCCGAGTCCACCCTGCTCTACCTGCTGGGCAGCCGGTACTGCGAAACCGACCTGCTGTCCGACTTCGCCTGGCAGCGCTTCGGCAACGGCCCGACCGGCTGGGGCCGCGTGCAGGCGGTGTGCGACTTCGTGCACCAGCACATCGAGTTCGGCTACCCGCATGCGCGGCGCACCCGCTCGGCGTTCGAAGCCTTCAAGGAAGGGCAAGGCGTGTGCCGCGACTATGCGCACCTGGCCATCACGCTGTGCCGCTGCCTGAACATTCCGGCCCGCTATTGCAGCGGCTACCTCGGCGATGTCGGCACCCCGCCGCCGCACGGCACGATGGACTTCGCGGGCTGGTTCGAGGCCTTCCTGGGCGACCGCTGGTACACCTTCGACGCGCGCAACAACGTGCCCCGCATCGGCCGCGTGCTGATCGCGCAAGGGCGCGACGCCAGCGACGTCGCACTGTCCAACACCTTCGGGCCCAACGAACTGGATGGGTTCAGGGTGTGGTGCGACGAGGTGCAGTGAACTGAATCGCCGCTCTTCGCCGACGCCACGCACTACGCGCTGCCCCAGCCCCCGCCCAGCGCCTTGTACAGGTTCACGGTGTTCACCGCCGCCTTGAGCTGCAGTTCGATCAGCTGCTGCTGCCCGGTGTAGAGCTCGCGCTGCGCATCCTGGCTGGAGAAGTAGTCTTCCATGCCGCTGCGAAAACGCGTGCGCGAGATGCCGGCCACCTTCTCGAGCACCTGCACGCGCGCCTGCTGTGCCTCCAGCTGGGGCTGCAGGTGGTCGCTGGCGATCAGCGCGTGGGCCACCTCGCGAAAGGCGACCTGCGCCGCCGATTCGTAGCCGGCCATCGCGGCGGCCAGCCGCTCTTCGCTGGCGCTCACGTTGGCCGACCGGCGGCCCCAGTCGAAGATCGGCAGCGACACGCCCAGCACGCCGGCCCAGCTGCTGTTGCCGCTGCTGAGCAGGGTCGACAGCTCCTTGCTGACACCGCCGGCCAGCGCCGTGAGCGAGATGGTCGGCAGCATCGCGGCCTTGGCCGCGCCCACGCCGGCGTTGGCGGCCTCGACGCGCGCGTAGGCCGCGAGCAGGTCGGGCCGCCGCTGCAGCAGGCTCGACGGCAGGCCGGCCGCGACCTGCGCGGTGGAGCGCTCGGGCCAGGGCCGCGCGCTGCCCGTCTCGGGCGGCACGGGGCGCCCGACCAGTACGTTGAGCCACTGCAGGTCCTGCGCGACACGCATGCGGTATTCCTCCTGCCGCACGCGCGCGGTCTGCAGCAGCGACTGCACCCGGTACACGTCGAGCTGCGCGGCGCCGCCCACGGCGCGGGCGCGACCGATCGTGTCGGCATTGGCGTTCAGCGCGGCCTCGTTGGACTCGGCCAGCGCGAGCAAGGCACGGTCGGCGCGCAGCGTGAGGTAGGCGTTCGACACCTCGCCCACCAGGTTCATGCGCGCGGCCGCGTGGTCCTTGTCGCCGGCCTCGGCGAGCGCGCCGCTTTGTTGCGCGGTGCTCTGCTGCCGGCCGAAGAAATCGAGCTCGTACGACATCACGCCCGCCTGCACGTCGAAGCTGTTGGACACGCGCCCGTCCGATGGCAGGTTGCCGACCGGGCTGAGCGAGCCCTGTGGCGTGGTCTGCGCGCGCTGGGCATGGGCCGACAGGCCCAGCGCCGGGAACAGCGAAGCGCGGTTGCCCGCATAGTTCGCGCGCGCCTCGCGAGCCTTCGCGGCATAGGCGCGCAGGTCGCGGTTCTGCTCGAGCGCGGTGGCGATCAGGCCGCGCAGCTCCTCGTCCTGCACGAAGCTGCGCCAGTCCACGGGCTGCGCGCCCGGCGCCGTCGTGCCCGCAGGCCATTGCGAAGGCACCGTCAGGTCGGGCTCCTTGAGCGGCGGCGTGAGGTTGCAGCCGGTCGTCACGAGCACGATGCACACCGCCAGCACCGCGAAGAGCAGGCGCAGCGACAGACGCGCGAAGCCCGCGCCCGGTGCGCGCATGCCCGCACTCGCGAACAATGCCGACGCCGCCTGCCAGGGCCGCACCTGCACGGCCACGTGGCTCGGCGGCACGTTGAACACGTGGCGCACCAGGTCTTCGCGCTGCGCCTCGGTGGCGGCGAACTTCAGCTCGGCGCCCGCCCTGCCGCGCGCGGCAAGATGGGCCGGCAGCCAGCCGACCGGCTCGACATGCACCTCCAGCGGCTGCCCGACGCGCAGGCGCTTCAGCGGCCCCCGGCCTTCGAGCAGCGCGCCGTCGGCCGCGATGTTAACGAAGCGCGACTCGCCCTCGCCCGCCGCCGTGCGCACCCGCGCCCGCGCGCGCCAGGGAAAGCGCTCTTCCTGCTGCGGACGCGGCAGGTCGACGCAGGCCATGAGCGCGCTCAGGCACAGCACCAGCGCGATGCCGGTCCACACGAGGTTGAGCTGGTCGCCCGGCGTGAGCGCCTCGCCGCCCAGGGCCGCCATCGCGGCCGCGCCCTGCAGCGCGACGAGCAGGCCGCCGAAGACGGCCACCAGCTTCCAGTGCACCACCGTGCGCGAGCGGTCCAGCCCCTTGGCCGTCACCTTGAACGGATGGCCGAAGGGCTTCAGCATCGCGCGCGCCAGCGTGCCGCTCACGGCCATCGCCGCCACCAGCTGGCTCACCTCGCTGAACACGGGCAGGCAGCGCCGCTGGCTGACCCAGTAGCTGTAGGCCCAGAACATCACGAGCGACGGCAGGCCGTAGGCCGCGAAGGCCTGCGGCGTGGCATGGAAGGCCGAGACGCCGGCATACCAGTACATCGCCGGCGCCAGCAGCACCAGCACCATGAAGGGCTTGCCCAGCCAGTGCAGCAGCCCGTGCAGGAAGTGCATCCGCGCCGACAGGCTGTAGCCCGGGCCGCGCAAGGGCCCGTCGGGCAGCAGCGCGAGCTGCACGGTGCCCAGGCACCAGCGGCTGCGCTGGTTGATGTAGTCGATGATGCTCTCGGCCGACAGCCCGTTGGACAGCCGCTCGCCCAGCCAGCGCGTGATGCGGCCGTGGCGCAGCAGCAGGTAGGTGGTGTGGATGTCTTCGCACACGCTGCCCACCGGGAACCCGCCGGCCTCGGTGATCGCGTCGCGCCGCACGATGAACGAGGTGCCCACGCAGAACGCCGAATCGACCGCGTCCTTGGCGGGCTGCAGCACGTCGAAGAACACGCGCTGCTCGTCGACCCAGCTGTCGGTGGCGCGCAGGTTGTGCTGGATGGGGTCGGCGTTGTAATAGAACTGGGGCGTCTGCACCAGCCCCACGCGGCGGTCTTCGAACAGGCCGAGCATGCGGTAGACGATCTGGCGCTGCGGCGCGAAGTCGGCGTCGAGCACGAGGATGAACGGCGCGTCGGTCACGCCCGCGGACAGGCGCAGGCCGTTGTTGAGATTGCCGGCCTTGGCGTGGCGGTTGTCGGGCCGCCGCGCATAGTGCACGCCGCGGCGCTCGCAGTACGCGCGCAGCCAGTCGCGCCGCGTGTCGTCGAGCACCCAGACGTTCAGCCGCGGGTAGTCGATGGCCTGCGCGGCGATGATGGTCTTCTCGAGCACGGCCAGCTCTTCGTTGTAGGTGCAGATGAAGACATCGACGGCCGGCACCTCCTCGCCCCGCGCATGGCGTTCGCGCAACGCGGCCTCGCCCCGGTCGGCCTGCGCGCGGTTGTCGCGGCGCCGCATGAGCATGTGGATCGACATCAGCGTGTAGACGATGGCCGTGAGCTCGAAGCCCAGGAACACCCAGGCGAACAGGGTTTCGAAGCCCAGGTCCGAGGGCGGCATCGTGGCCACGATGCGCCAGACGGCGTAGCGCAGCAGCAGCAACGCGGTGAGCGCGCCGAACAGCACGCGGTGGGTGACGCGCTCGACCCTGGCCCAGGTCATGAGGAGCAAGGCGAGCCCCCCGACCAGGGCGTTGAGCTGGAATTCCGGTGTGGCGATCAGGCTGGACATGAGGGGACTTCCGATGCGGCGGTCTTGCCGGTGAAGGGGTTGAAACCCGTGGCGGCCAGGGCGATCCAGGCGGTCGCGCCCAGGTGCGGCCAGCGGTAGTAGAAGAAATCGGCGCCGGTCGAATCGGGGCCGATGGCCAGGCCGGTGGCGATGCGCGCGCTCGGCGTGGCGTAGTACAGGCCGTTGCCGGCGCGCTGCGAGGCCAGCAGCTGCCACAGCGCCTCGGGCGCCGCGCCCTTGCGGGCCACCAGCGTGGCGGCGGCCTGCGCGCTGCCTTCGGTCCAGATGCCGTCGGGCTCGCGCGAGAAACCGTAGCCCGCGCCGACGCGGTGGTGCTTCTCCACCCAGTCGAGGCTGCGCACCCAGGCGCAGGAGCCCTCGGGCGCCGCGAGCACCGGCCACAGCTGCGCGTCGAGGCCGGAGCCTTCGGTGGAAATCGTGGCGCCATCTTCCTTGGTGCCGATGTGAAAGCGCTGCTCCGACGGGTTCCACATGCGGCCCACGAAGTCGAGCGCGGTGCGCGCCTGCCTTTGCTCCGCCGCGTCGGGCTGGCCGTCGGCGCGCACCGCGCGTGCGGTCCACGCCGCCGCCATGGCGATGTCCAGGTTGTGCTCCGTCGACTTCCAGGTCTGCGCGCGCTGCGCGTGGTCCCAGCCGTGGCGTCCGCCGTTGTAGCCGTCGGGGCCGTTCCGGGCGCGCGTGTTCTGTTCGGTCCAGGCCAGCAGCCGGCGCGCGGTCGCCAGGTAGGCGGGCGTGGGTTCGGCCTGGTGCAGGTTCAGCAGCAGCAGCGCGGCCCAGGCCACGTTGCCGGTGGCGGTGCTGACCTGGTAGGCATCGGCGATCCACTGCTTGCGCCCGGCGTCCCAGCGGCCGGGCAGCGCGGGCTTTTCCTCGGTGACCGGCCCGGCGCGGTAGGCATTGCGCACGCGCCCGTCGGGCATCGTCTGGTCGTGCGCCACCGCCCGCACCACGGCGTCGCCGATGCGCCGCGCGGCGGCGCGCTCGCCGCACGCCAGCAGCGCGATGCCGGCCAGCGCGTTGTCGTAGGTGAAGCCGGCGCCCGCCAGCGCAGGCTCGAACGGCGGCTCGCCCTGTGCGTTCGCCAGGCGGTAGCTGGTCAGGAACAACGGCCCCGACGTCGCGCCGCCTTGGTCGTGCGCGACGGCGCGCCGCAACCCGTCGCAGCTGTCGCGCGCAAGGGCCTTCTGCGTGGCACCGGGTGAAGGAGCAGCCGCAGCAGCGATGCCGACGAGCGCCATCGATGCGGCGGCGCACCGTGCCACGGCACGGAAAGAAAAAGGGATCGGCATGGCGTTCTCGGTGGGCTGCGCGACATGCTTTCTCACGCCTTGGCGAGGCTGGCCGAGACCACCTTGCCCGGCACGCACAGGGTCTGGCGGCTGCCGTCTTCCGAGGGCGGCGGCTCTGGCGCCTCGATGCGCGCCACCGCATAGATCGAGCCCTGCTCGGCAAAGGGGAAGGGCACGCTGTACGTGCTCTGCAGTGCATCCGAGGCCACGGGCAGCAGCTGCTCGACGCGCGCCTGCACGTCGACGTTCTGCGCCACCTTCACGTCGAGCTTGGAGCCGACGCTCAGGCGCTTGGCCAGCCGCGCGGGAAACACGGCGACCACGCCGATCCGGCTGCAGTCGGTCACGCGCACCAGCGAGGAGCCCGCCGTGACATACGCGCCCTCGGGCGCCAGCACCGTGTGCACCATGCCGGGCTGGCTCGCCTTGACCTCGTAGGCGGCGAGCTTGTCGACGCGGCGGCGTTCGTCGTCCTCGAGCTGCGTGATCTGCGCGAGCTGCTTGACGATCGCGGTGCCGTCCTGGCGCGCGCGGTCGCTGCTGTTGCGCAGCGCTTCACGCCGGCTCGCGAGCGTCTGGAACAGGCTGTTGCCGCTGGTGCCGACGAAGGCGCCCTGCCCCGCGCTCGCCACCGTCTGCGCCTGTCCCGCGAAGGCCTGCTCGGCCACCGCCGCATTGGCACGCGCGGTGCTCAGCTGGGCCTCGGACGCGTTCATCACCTGTTCGCTGATGGCGCCTTCTTTCAGCAGCGCTTCGTTGATGCGCACCTTGTTCTCCTGCTCGGCCACCACGCTGTGCGCCACGTCGCGCTGGCGCTGCGCGATCTCCCACGCGTCCCAGGTCTGCGCCAGCGAGGCCTGGCGGGTCACCTGTGCCTGCTGGCCGATGGAGCGCATCTCCTGGCTGTCGGACTTGTACTGGTTGCCCAGCTGCGACAGCTGGCTCTGCAGGGCCAGGCGCTGCGTGGTCAGCGTGGTGAGGATCTCCTGGCTGACGGTCGGGTTGCGCACCGTGGCCACCACTGTGCCGGGCGCCACCGCGTCGCGCGTGCGCACCGCCATCTGCGTCACCACGCCGTTGATCGGCGACGTGACGATGCCGACCGGCGCCTGCAGCACGGCCCGCGTGGCCTGCGAGGACAGCAGCGGCTCGACCAGCGTGGCCACCATCAGCCACAGCACGAAGGCCAGCAGCGCATAGGCCGCCAGCTTGGGAACGAAGGCGCCCCGCTGGCGCCGGGCACGTCCGGCACCCGGGGCACGCGGCCGGCCCGGTTCCGACGGAAAAGGAATGGGTCTGGACACTCGCATAACCACCTCTTGGAAACATCGACGGCATGCCGGCGAACGGCATGCCGTCTGGTGAAGAAAGAGACTCGAATCAACCTCCCGACCCCTCGGTCCGCGCCTTCGATTTTTCGTGCTGCGGTGCAATAAAGGTACGCCCAAAGCGCGGCCCGTCCTGCTTCCGGGCGAAACAAGATGTGCGAACTTCACATCTACTTTTCGGCCGCGGACCGGGCGAAGTCCTACATAGGTGTTGCGGCGGTGGGGGTTGACACGGGCTGGGCGTGTGGGCACGCGCGGAACAGCGCGTGATCGCGTTTGTCTCGAAGGCCCGCGGGCATGGCGCAGGGCGAGGTCCGATGAAGCGGCCCCCTGCGCGCGCGGCGTCGAGAACGCGGCTTCGGCGTCGCGTTCAACAGGCCGTAACGATATTGCCGCGATTGGTCACAGCCGCCGCGGGGGCGATGTGGCGGGCACGCATCAGCGACGGTCATCAACCCCGGTGAGCCCGATGCCCTTCGCGACATGGGGACACGCCCAGGCTGCGGCATGCGCGCGTTCTTCCTTTGCACCACCGGCTTTTCGGCGGTTGTCCTACACCTTGGGCCGCGCAGAAGACTAGACCTGTACCTGCGCCGGTTCAGCGCCGTGCGCACCCCTTTTCCTGCCATGAACCACGGCCGCCCAACTTACTTTTTCTTCAAAGGATTCCAGATGCGAAAAGTCAACGCTGTGATGACCCGCGATGTCGAGGTCATCAGTCCCGACGCCACCCTCGCGGAGGCCGCCAGGCGCATGCGCGACGGCGACTTCGGGATGATGCCGGTGGGCGAGAACGACCGCATGATCGGCGCGATCTCGGACCGCGACATTGCCGTGCGCGGCATCGCCGAAGGACACGACGGCAACGCCAAGGTGCGCGACGTCATGTCGGACGGCATCCGCTGGGCCTACGAGGACGACGCCGTCGATCATGCGGCGCAGCTCATGGCCGAGCACCAGATCCGGCGCCTGCCCATCGTCAACCGCGACAAGCGGCTGGTGGGCATCCTGGCGCTGGCCGATGTCGCGGTGAAGGAGCCCAAGGTCAAACCGGCCGCCGAGGCGCTGTGCGGCATCTCGCAACCCGTCGAGGCCTGAGAAGGTCTGACCAGGCGAGGTCCTTCACCCCGATTCACTGCCCCTTCCCTTTCTTCCTGGAGGACTTGCCATGCACGTCGCACCTTTCCACCTGTTCGCAGCCGCCGCCATCGCGGCGAGCCTCGCCGTGACCGGTTGCACGGTCACCCGCCCCAGCGGCGCGGCGAACGACATCCCGGCCTCGTCTGCATCGGCCATCGATGCCCAGGTCGATGCATCGCTGGCCCGCCTCTATGACACCGTCGCCGGTTCGCGCGCGCTCGTCGCTGGCGCGCAGGGCGTGCTGGTCTTCCCGTCCGTGGTGGGCGGAAGCTTCGGCATCGGCGCCGACTATGGCCGCGGTGCCCTGCGCAGCGGCGGCCGCACGCAGAGCTACTACAGCACGACCGCCGGCTCCATCGGCTTCCAGGCCGGTGCGCAGTCGAAGGCCGTGTTCTACGTCTTCACGTCCAGGGAGGCGCTGGACAAGTTCCGCCAGAGCCGGGGCTGGACGGTGGGCGTCGACGCGACGGTGGCGCTGGCACGCTACGGTGCCAACGGCGTCGTCGACAGCAGCACCTTCCGGCAACCCGTGGTCGCTTTCGTCATGACCAATGTGGGCCTGGAGGCGGGTGCGTCGGTGCAGGGTGCGAAGGTCACCGAAATTCGACCTTGATGCGGGCATGGCATGACGGGCATCCGGTCGGAAACGCCATCGACAAGGAGTGCCCGCCATCATGCTCAACGGAGCCGAAGCCCACCCGATCCAATCCGCGACGCGCGCGTTGTTCGACCGCTATGAGCGCGAATTCAATGCGGGACTGACCGGCGAAGCCGACCTCGAGGCCGTGGCGGCGCTGTACGCCGCGTGCTTCGTTGCCGCCTCGCCCGCCGGCGTCTTCACGGGCAAGAACGATGAAGAACTCAGGCGCGTGTCCGCGAAGGGGTTCAAGCATTACCGCGACACCGGCGTGCAGCGGATGCACGTGCGCAACCTGGACATCTCGGCCATCGACGATTTGCACGGGCTCGCCCGCGTGGCGTGGAGAGCGATCTACAAGGTCGACGGCGCACAGAAGGTGATCGACTTCACCAATGGCTATCTGGTGCGGCTCGAGGGCAGCACCGCGAAGGTGTTCGGCTGGATCACCGGCGATGAGGCCGAGGTGCTGCGGCAGCACCGCATCGCTTGAGAGGCCGCCGGGCGCCGAGGAATGTTGGCTGGAGCGGGTGAAGGGAATCGAACCCTCGTCAGTTGCTTGGGAAGCAACAGCTCTACCATTGAGCTACACCCGCAGCAGGCGCGGATTCTAACGTCAGTCCAAAAGACGCCTGAACTCAGGCACCTTCACAGCGATTCCCAGCGTTTGCGGACAACACCCATGTTCTCGATCAGGAACGCAGGCGCATCGAATCGACAGTGGAAAACCAAACTCTGCTGCGTGTCGACAACCGCAGATACGGACCGCCATCCATGGCCCTCAAACAACTGCGGGCTAGGCATTGGACCGTCCTCAAACCAGTGCTTCAGCTTATTGATGTAGAAGAGCAAATCGATAGTTGCGCGCTGCCCAAACAGATAGCGTTTCTGATCAAGTCGATTGAGTTCTTCAAGCACGAGAACCCCCGCATCCGTGGGCGTGAGATCCTCTGCCGTGTACATCTCTGCGGGGGCCCGCCCCTCTTTGGCTGTTGCACGGAGCCGGGCGGCTTTGACCTCGTCATGTCGACGTCGTCCTGAATCCAGGATTTCCTTCACTTCGAAGCGGGCATCGCGAAAGACCACGTCGGGAGGATCGCTCTTGAGGGCGAATATCTCTGACTCGTCAGCGCCGAAGTGAAGATTGGTCAGAAAGTCGACAGTGACGTTCCACTCGCGCCAGCTTTTGAAGTCTCGCGCAAATCGATCGTCATCCTCGCCCGGAGGGTCGGGGATGTATCCATCGGGAGGTGCAATCGTTGTCATCCGGTGAAGTATCACTCTTCGCCGCAAGGACGGCTCGGCATGCACCGAGCCATTCTGCTTGTTCACCGTCCGATGAGTTCCTTCACGATCGTCGATCCGCTCAGAGCCGCTAAATGGATGACGAATTGCCAGCCTCTTGCCCTGTGCTCAGGCATTGGATTCCCCCATCCCACTGCCGTCCAGCATGTGCTTCAGGCGCCCTTCGGATAGAAACGCGGCCACGTAGCTGGCGTCCAGCGACAAGTGCAATGGAATGGACCTACTCGCCCATGTCACTGAAATCGAGCGGAGGAGCGGAAACGCGAGGCCCACTCTCACTATGAATCCACTCGTAGAGTTGATGCCTCAACTTGAGAGCATTAAGGGCATCGTTCACGCGCTGCTCTCGAGCCTCTGCAGCAGCGGCTCGCTTCGACGAAACAAGGTTCACGCCCCATAGTTGTTTCAAGGCCATATGCGTGTACGAAAGCTCACGCTGAATCGTCAGCAAATCTTTAAGAAGCTCGGGCGGGATATCTTTCCCAACCAGCGTTTGCAGGGTGGCAAGCAAGTCAGTGACCCGCTCCGTCCGGAGGCGAAACGCTGCTCCAACATTCGCGCGAAGCTTCCCTGCGATATAGCCCATGGTTTGAGCAGCCTCGTCGCATGCTAGGTAGCAAGAACGCGCGATTGCGAGTCGGGATTCCCTGTGCCGATGACCCTCGTCCTTCTTTTGCTGCCGCTGTTGCCGCAGCGGTATGGCAACTGCCACACCAATCGCCGCGACGGATCCCACCGCCTGCACCCAAGCTGGCGCAGCCGACCCCAGGAAGCTCGCGAACCAAGACCAGCCCCCGGCGGCTATCAGCCCCAACGACACCAGTAGCAACGCGAGTCCAGAGGCACCAAGTGCCGAGGCCCATTCGGGTCCTTCTTCCTTCATCTCCGCCTCCATCATTTGATGGGAGGGAGTATCGCTGGCTCAATCCTCAAGATCCAATTGATGCCCAGCCCGAGGGTGCCCGAGCGTCTGGCCACGAGGACTCCGTATCTCTCCTGGTACGCACAGCTCCGGAAGCAAATCAACCTGTGGGGGGCTGGAAAGCCAAACTCATGGATTTGATGCGTCGAATTCAAGAGAAAAAACTGTGACGCGAATACTAGTTCGCGGCGAGCAATTCGAAGGTGCCTTTCGTGCCCACGCTGGCACCGGAACTCCACAGCCTGAATTTGGCCGCCCAGAGATCGAGACTGTTGCCTGCTGGTACGGGGATATCGTTTACGTGGAGTACGTCAGATCCCGTATTGGAGAACCGGTAGAGCATCGCCCGAGGGAGTCCTTGAACGGGAATGAACTCTCCTGCGGGCTCCAGATGAAACGTTCCTGCGATCGTCATGCGCGCTCCTTGGTTGGAAGGCCTGAGTATGCCGACCAAAGCGCAATAGCTCAGGTCTGCAGCGCATCCCTTCGCAGCCGCAGCGCCGCACGCCCTTGCGGCGTGATGAGCAGGACGACAGCGACGCGCGGGCCCGTGCCGCTGGCGGCCGGTGGCAGCACGGCTTCGATGAGGTGCGCGGCGACCAGCATGGTCGCGCAGTGGATGTCGGCTTCGTCGCGGACCGCCATCGGGAACGACGCGTCTTCGATGCGCTCCAGAAAGTCCATGGGCATGGGAAGGCTCCTGAGGAAACGAGGCGCAGTCTAGGTCGTTGCGCCCCCGAAAATGCGGGCCGGATAGGTTGCTTTTGTAACCAAATCGACAGGTCGCACGGTGCGAGCGCCGTGCGAGAACTTTCGCCCGACAGCGCCTCGCCACCCGCGTCTCAGCGCGGTGCATGCATCCGTGCGAAATCGCCGCAGGCCAGCACGATGGGCCCGCGCGGATCGGCCCGAAAGCGCGCCACCGCCGCCGCCGAAATCACGTCGAAATGCCGCTTGCAGGCATGCAGCGTGTGCTCGCCGATTTCCTTCGCGCCGAGCGCATCGTGCAGCACGTCTTGCGAAATCTGCGCCAGCACGCGCGCGCCGTCGGGACCGTCGGGGTACACGGCGAAACGCACCGTGGCCGTATCGAAGCAGTAGATGCCTTCGAAGTCCATCTCTTTGTCTCCGTCACCATGGGGTCAGGATTCGGCGCGCGCGACGCGGCGCATGGTGATGGACTGGCGCGCATGTTCGGGAAGGAAGCGGCCTACAGCTTCGGCGCGTGCCTCAGGCCGAGCCGCTCGACACCGGCCTGGTGAGCGTCGACGTCGCCTTGGCGCCCAGCGTCATCTCGGTGATCCACGACACGAGCAGCGCGCCATAGGCCTGGCGCGATTCCAGGCGCGACAGCGCGTGGTCCGCGCCGGACAAGGTGCGGTAGGTCGCCGAGCGCACGCGCTTGAAGGCGGCGAGGTAGTTCTCGATGACGGGGTGCGGCACGGTCTGGTCGTCTTCCGATTCGACGATGAGCACGTCGCCGGTGAAGGCTGCGCAGGCCGCGAGCGCGCGGTTGTCGTCGGGCCCGACCAGCGTGCGGCGGTAGGCCACGAGGTCGGAGCGGCTCAGCAGGCCCTTGGGCGTGTCCCACTCGCCGTCGCGGTACAGCGCGGGCGCGCGCAGCGCGAGCCAGCGCACGGGCCGCATCGCGCTGACGAGCGCGGCCAGGTAGCCGCCGTAGCTGCTGCCGACGATGGCCACGGCCGCGGGGTCGACGGTCGGGTGGCCCACCAGCGCGTCGTAGGCGGCGAGCACGTCGCGCAGGTTGTCTTCGCGCGTCACCTGCTGGCGCAGCCCTTCATGGCGCGCATGGCCGCGCAGGTCGAAGGTCAGGCAGACGCAGCCAAGCGCTGCGATCTCCTGCGCGCGCTTGAGGTACTGCTCCTGGCTGCCGTCCCACCCGTGCACCAGCAACACGCCCGGCACCATGCTGGACGCGGCGAACAGCGTGCCCTCGATGTGATGGCCGTCCACGGGAATGTCGATGGAACTATGGCGTGTCGGCATGCGGGGTGGCGGTGGTTTCGATCACCGTGTATTTGCACAGCGGCCCGGTTTCGGGGTCGTTGCCCTGGTAGGCCACGATGGCGCCAGCGGGCACGCGGGCGGCCTCGCCGTACACCTCGAAGCAGGACGCGTGCACGCGCTGGCACGCCGGGTCCTGGTGGAAGGCTTCGAGCGCCGCGATCTCTGCGCCGGTGGCGCCACCGACGCGCCACGACTGCTCCAGCACGCCCGAGCGCCAGTCGCCCTGGCCGTCGAGCCCTTGCGCCACGTCGTAGTTCACGCGCGAGGCGAAGAAGTCGGGGTAGCAATCGATCACCGCGCGGTGGTAGCGCCGGGCCTGCTCGATCGCGCGGCGCAGCGGCGGCAGCGGATCGACGCGGGCCAGCAGCGCGTCGAAGTCGCCGCGCACCAGCAGCAGGTCGGAGCCGCCGTAGACCTCCTGCCCGGCGTTGTCGCGCGTGAGGCGCTGTTCGCCGCAGTAGCTGACGAGGCGCTGCGCCACGATCAGTTGCCCGACGCTGTAGGTCTGGGGTTGTTCCAGGTTGGTTTCGAGCACGAGGCCTTCGGTGGCGATCGCGCGGTCGCCCATCGCATCGAGACAGCGCTCGAGCGCATCGATGCCGTCGACCACCTGCTGGCCGCGCCCGCCGGTCGCCGTCACGGGCTTCAGGCGCACGCGGCCGATGTCGAGCAGCGCCCTCCCCGCAACGCGCGCCTCGTCCAGGCTGAAGCAGGTGAAGCCGGGCAAGGCGGCATCGGCGATCTCCACCGCGATCCGGGCCGACCAGCCCAAGGGCCGCACGGCGTCGGGGCCGATGAGCGGATGGCTGATCGCCTTGGTGGCGACGAAGGCATGCGGCACCACGCCGCCGAAGAGGTCGTCCACGCCGGCGATGCCCATGGCGCGCGCCTGGTGCGGATCGGTGAGCGTGTCGCTCGGCACGAAGTAGAGCAGGTCCGGCCCCGGTTGGCTGGCGTCGTAGGCGCCCGCGAACGCCCAGCCCTGGAGCGCCGCCAGGCGCTGCGCAACGTTGGCGCGCGTGGCGTGCTCGTGTTCGCTGCAGTAGCCCTGCGGACGCACGTCCCAGGTGACGACGCGGCGCGTGGCCGGGCCGGTGGCGGGTTCCGCGGCCATGACGGTGTTCAGGCGCAGGTCCATCGGAGCCTCAGGCGTCGGCCTTCTTGTTCTCGTCCTTCTTGTCCTTGTCCGCATCGCCCGATGGCAGCTTGACCTTCGTGACGGTGACCGACACCGGGTCGCTCGCCGGAAAGGACTCTTCCACGCCGCTGTCGAGCGCTTCTTCGCTGGACGGTTGCTCGGTCGGCTTGGCGGCCTCGGTGGGTGGCTTGCCGTGGTTCTCGGACGTGGGAAACGGAAACTTCTCCGGCGGGTTCTTGTCCGGGCTCGCCGGCTTCGGGTCGGGGGTCTGCTTCGAAGTCATGGGGTCTCCTTGGTGCGATGCACACGGGCTCACATGGCTGCCTCCTCCGGGTTGGCGGCTGCAGTGCCTTCATGTTCTGCGGATCGCGCGGCGCGCCGGTCGGAGGGCACAGCGCCTGCGCGTGGGACCCGTCTGGCACCCGCCTGACCGTTGCCCCGTCCTCGCGCGCGTGCGGCCTTGGCCCACACGAAGACCGGGCACCTGGCCGATGCGGCGCGGCGCGAATGCGGGCACACCAGAGGCCATGGCCCGTTCCGACACGCCCCTCGCAACCTACCAGGCGAAGCGCGACTTCGCCGTCACCGACGAACCCGCCGAAGGCGGCAAGGCCCGGCCACACGCGCCCGCGTTCGTGATCCAGAAGCACGCGGCGCGGCGGCTGCACTACGACTTCCGGCTCGAACTCGACGGCGTGCTGGTGTCGTGGGCCGTGCCCAAGGGGCCGAGCCTCGACCCCGCGCACAAGCGCATGGCCGTGCATGTGGAAGACCACCCGCTCTCGTACGCCGGCTTCGAGGGCACGATTCCCGAAGGCCACTACGGCGCGGGCGACGTCATCGTGTGGGACCACGGCACCTGGGAGCCCGTGGGCGATCCGCGCAAGGGCCTGGCCGCGGGCAAGCTCGCGTTCCGGCTGCACGGCCAGAAGCTCGAAGGGCTGTGGGAACTCGTCAGGATCGCCAAGGGCGGCGAGCGGCAGGCGCCCTGGCTGCTGTTCAAGAAGCGCGATGCCTTCGCGCGCTCGCATGCCGAGTACGACGTGGTGTCCGCGCTGCCCGACAGCGTGGCCGGGGCGCGCAAGACCGCCAAGGCCAAGGCCCAAGCCTTGCCCGCCTTGCCCGCAACGGGCGCGGTGAAGGCACGCCTGCCCGCCAAACTTTCACCGCAGCTCGCGACGCTGGCCACCGGCGTGCCCGAAGGCGCACCCGGCGACTGGATCTTCGAGATCAAGTTCGACGGCTACCGGCTCATGGCGCGCATCGGCAACGGCAAGGCACGCCTGCTCACGCGCGGCGGTCACGACTGGAGCGCGAAGCTGCCGAAGCTGGTGGCCGAGCTGGAGCGCCTGGGCATCGGCAACGCCTGGCTCGACGGCGAGATCGTCGTGCCCGACCAGAACGGCACGCCCGACTTCAACGCGCTGCAGAACGCACTCGACCGCGAACGCGCCGACCCCATCGTGATGTTCCTGTTCGACGTGCCCTTCTTCGAGGGCTTCGACCTGCGCCACACGCCGCTCGCCGAACGCCGCCGGCTGCTCAGGCAGCTGATGGACGCGCGCGCCACGCGCCGCCTGCGCTTCAGCAGCGACTTCGAGGCCGATGTCGACTCGATCCTGCAATCGGCCTGCCGCATGAACCTCGAGGGCGTGATCGCCAAGCGCGCCGACGCGCCGTATGTCTCGCGCCGCAGCGACACCTGGCTCAAGCTCAAGTGCATCCGGCGCCAGGAGTTCGTGGTGTGCGGCTACACGCTGCGCACCGACAGCCCGACGCGCATCGGCAGCCTGATGCTGGGCGTGCACGCGAAGAACGGCGAGCTGGTGTCGGTCGGCGGCGTCGGCACCGGCTGGAACGACCGCGAGGCGCGCGACATTCGCCGCCAGCTCGCCGCGCTCGATACCGACCACGCGCCGTTCACCGGCGGCGAGGCCAAGCCCGGCCGCCGCCGGCCGGGCGGCACGCGGCACTGGGTGAAGCCCAGGCTCGTGGCCGAGGTGCGCTTCGCCGCATGGACGCCGGACGGGCAGATCCGCCACGCGTCCTTCGTGGCGATGCGCGACGACAAGCCGGCCTCGGAGATCGTGCATGAAGAGCCTCGCGACATCGCACCTGCCCCTCGCGAAAAAGGCACGAAGGCCATGAAGACCTCATCGAAGAAATCCGCCTCCACCGTCGGCGGCGTCGCCGTGAGCCACGGCGAGCGCGTGATCGATGCGGCCTCGGGTCGCACCAAGCTCGACCTCGTGCGCTACTACGAATCGGTGGCCGACGACATGCTGCCGCACCTGAAGGGGCGCCCCTGCGCGCTGGTGCGCGGGCCGCAGGGCGTGGGCGGCGAGATCTTCTTCCAGAAGCATGCCGAGAAGGTCCACATCGCCGGCGTGAAGCAGCTCGACCCGGCCCTGTGGCCCGGTCA
This sequence comes from Variovorax sp. GW458-11-26-14-LB1, assembly GCF_059423965.1. Taxonomy (NCBI): domain Bacteria; kingdom Pseudomonadati; phylum Pseudomonadota; class Betaproteobacteria; order Burkholderiales; family Comamonadaceae; genus Variovorax; species Variovorax sp. GW458-11-26-14-LB1. The sequence continues at coordinate 45,349 of NZ_JBWKYW010000027.1, read as the reverse complement.
TCCGTCGATGCTCGAGGTCGGCACGCGCGAAGCCCTGCTGAACGCCGCGCAGTTCAACGTGATCGAGTTCCACACATCGAACGCGACCTCGACGCACTTCGACCGGCCCAACCGCATGATCTTCGACCTCGACCCGGGCGAAGGCACGCCGTGGGCGCATGTGCAGGAAGCCGCCTTGCTGATGCGCACGCTGCTCACCGAACTGGGGCTGGTGTCGTGGCTCAAGACCAGCGGCGGCAAGGGCCTGCACGTGGTCGTGCCGCTGCGCATGCATTACGACAACGACACGGTGAAGGCCTTCTCGCGCGCCATCGTGCAGCACATGGCCCACGTGATTCCGTCGAAGTTCGTGGCCAAGAGCGGGCCGTCGAACCGCGTCGGCAAGCTCTTTGCCGACTACCTGCGCAACGGCGTGGGCGCGACCACCGTGGCGGCCTACTCGGCGCGGGCGCGGCCGGGCATGGGCGTGTCGATGCCGGTGCGCTGGGACGACCTCGCCGGCCTCAAGAGCGGCGCGCACTGGACCATCGCCACGGCGCGCGAACACCTGTCGTTCCAGTCCGAAGACCCCTGGGCCGACTACTGGACCACGCGCCAGCCGCTGGGCGAGGCGATGAAGCGGCTCGGCTTCAAGCGATAGCCACGAACCCACGAACAAGGAAGGAAGCACACCATGGCCACGAGAACCCTCTGGAAAGGCGCCATCACCTTCGGGCTGGTCCACATCCCGGTGGGCCTGCACACCGCCAGCACCGAACAGGGCATCGACTTCGACTGGCTCGACAAGCGCAGCATGGACCCCGTGGGCTACAAGCGCATCAACAAGCGCACGGGCAAGGAGATCGCGCGCGAGCAGATCGTGAAGGGCTTCGAGTACGAAGACGGCAAGTACGTCGTGATCTCGCCCAAGGAGATCGAGGCCGTCTACCCGCGCACCACGCAGACCATCGAGATCCAGCGCTTTCTCGACGTGGGCGAGATTCCCTTCGTGTACCTGGAGCGCCCCTACTACCTCGCGCCGATCAACAAGGGCCAGAAGGTCTACGCGCTGCTGCGCGAGGTGCTGGTGAAGACCGGCAAGGTCGGGCTGGCCAAGGTGGTGATCGCGACCAAGCAGCACCTGGCGCTGCTGATTCCCTTCGGCAAGGTGCTGGTGCTCAACCTGCTGCGCTGGGGCGACGAGATCAAGGACGCCGACGGGCTCGACCTGCCGGCCGCCGGCATCAAGGGCGCAAAGCTGTCGGCCGCCGAGATGAAGATGGCCGAGCAGCTGGTCGGCGACATGTCGGGTCCGTGGAACCCCGACGAATTCAAGGACGAGTTCAAGCACGCCGTGATGAAGATCGTCGAGAAGAAGGTCAAGGCGGGCGACACGGAGACGGTGGTGCAGCCGGAAGAAGAAGCACCTGAGGGCGGTGCCGAGGTGATCGACCTGACCGAGCTGCTCGCGCGCAGCCTGCGCAGCGGCAAGCGCACGCCGCCTGCGGCGAAGAAACGTGCGGCGAAGTCGACGGCTTCTGCACGCAAGACCGCGCGCAAGCCTGCTGCGGCCAAACGCGCGAAGAGCGTGGCCCGCAAGGCGGCCTGACTAGCGCCGCGGCGCTTTCGCAGCCCCCGGCAGCGCCGCCACGCGCTGCGCCAGGAAGTCGACCAGCACCTGCACGCGCAGCGGCAGCTGCCGGCGCGGCGCGTAGAGCAGGTGCAGCTCCTGCGCCGGCCCCGTGTGCCGCGCGAGCACGCGCACCAGCCGCCCCTGGGCCAGCAGGTCCGCGACCATCCACGTGGGTTGCAGCGACACGCCCGCGCCCGCCAGCACGCTGTCGAGCAGCGCCACGGCGTTGTTGACGCGGTAGCGGCTGCGCACCGGCACGGTCACCGCGCCGTCCGGGCCCGTGAGCAGCACGCCGTCGTCGCCCGCCGCGTAGCGCAGGTAGTCGTGGGCCAGCAGATCGTGCGGCGTGCGCGGCTTGCCGCGTGCGGCCACGTAGTCCGGCGAGGCGACGAGCACGCGCGGCCAGCTGCCCAGGTGGCGCGCGACAAGATCGGGTGGCAGCGCGCCGCCGACGCGCAGCGAGACGTCGATGCGCTCCTCGCGCGGATCGACGAAGCGGTCGTCGAGCACCAGCTCCAGTTCGATGTCGGGGTACAGCCGCAGGAACTCGACCGCCATCGCGTTGAGGTGCCGCTGCCCCAGCGTGACCGGCGCGCTCAGGCGCAGCAGGCCGCGCGGCTGCTGCACCTGGGCGCGCGCGTCGGCCACGGCATCGCCGTAGTCCTCGAGCATGCGGCGCGCGCGTTCGTGAAAGCGCTGGCCCTCTTCCGTGAGGCTCAGGCCGGTGGCTGCGCGCCGCAGCAGCCGCACGCCCAGCGATCGCTCCAGCCCCGCGACCAGCTTGCTCACGGTGGGCTGCGTGGTGTCGAGCGCGCGGGCCGCGCCCGAGAGGCTGCCGAGTTCGACGCTGTGCACGAAGGCGGAGAGTGCGCGAAGGGTGTCCATGGGGTCATTCGAATCAGGAATGCGATGCATGCCATTCTGCCTTCTACCCCTCGCGATTCGAATGGAAGAAAGTTCGTCCATCGACACTTCTTTCACCTGAGGACATTCCACATGACCGCTTCGCGACTCACCACCATCCTGCGCCAGGGCGCACTCGCCCTTTCCCTCGCGGGCGCCGCCACCGCTTCCATGGCCGCGCCCACCCACTGGAGCCCCAGCTGGATGGCCGCCACCCAGCCGCTGTGGGACGAAAGCTTCGTGCTGCCCCTGGGCATTCCCGCCCGCTTCGGGCGGCAGACGCTGCGCCAGGTGGCGCGCCTGAGCATCGGCGGCACGCGGCTGCGCGTGGTGATCAGCAACGAAGGCGGCATCACGCCGCTGCACATCGGCGCGGCGCGCGTGGCCCGCCATGCGAGCGGCTCGGCGGTCGTCGAAGGCACCGACCGCGTGCTGCGCTTCGGTGGCCGCAGCGACGTGACGCTGCCGCCCGGTGCGCGCCTCGTGAGCGACCCAGTCGGCCTGCCGCTGCCCGCGCTGAGCGAGGTGGCCGTGTCGCTCTACCTGCCGGAACCCAGCCAGCCCGCGGGCTTTCACTTCGACGCGCGGCAGACGCTGTACATCGCCGACGGCGACCTGAGCGCCGCCGCGCGGCTGCCGGCCGCCGCCACCTCGTGGAGCACGCGCGTCTACGTGAGCGGGCTGATCGTCGAGACGCCCCAGGCGCCCGTCACCGTCGTCGCGCTGGGCGACTCGATCACGGACGGCAACGGCTCGACGCCCGGCGCCCACACGCGCTGGCCCGACGCGCTGGCCGAGCGGCTCGCGCCGCGCGGCGTGGGCGTGCTCAACGCCGGCATCTCGGGCGGCCGGCTGCTGAAGGACGGCATGGGCCGCGCGGCGCTCGAACGCGCGGGCCGCGACGTGTTCGCGCAACCCGGCGTGCGCGCGATGGTCGTGCTGTTGGGCACCAACGACATCGGCTGGCCCGGCGGTCCCTTTGCGCCGCAGGAACCCGCGGTGCGCGCCGAGACCGTGATCCAGGGCTTTCGCCAGCTGATCGAGATGGCCCACGCCCACAACGTGCGCATCGTGGGCGCGACGATTCCGCCGAATGAACGCGCGCTCGAAGGCACGCCGCTGGCCGGCCACCACTCGCCCGAGAAAGACAAGGTGCGCCAGGCCATCAACCGCTGGATCCGTGAAGGCGGCGCCTTCGATGCGGTGGTCGATGTCGACGCCCTGCTGCGCGACCCGGCCCGGCCTGCGCGGCTGAAGGCCGCCATGGATTCGGGCGACCACCTGCATCCCGGCGACGCCGGCTACCGGGCGATGGCGGCGGCCATCGACCTCGACGCCTTGCTGGGCAACGATCTTCGATAGACTGCAAATATACTGTACATAAATACAGTCTTTTCTCTAGAATGGCTCGTCTCCAAGAACAACATTCGAGGCGACGCCATGACCACCGCCAACCCGCCTGCGCCCTCGGCGCAGGTGCTCTTTTTTTCCTCGCGACAGCATCCGTTGCAGTCGCGTCCGCGCACCACCGGCAAGACAGGCCGGATTTCGAACTGGCCCTTCCGCGTGACGCGGGAGCACGGCCACGACGACAGCAACGAACAGGATGACATCCGCGTTCAGGCGGCGCGCGTCATCCGGACGACGGCCGCGCATTGGTGGCCGCCGGAGCCCTGAACCGCCTTTTCATCCTTCTTCCCCCGGAGAACTGCAATGGACGACTTCAACCGTGGCGATGCGTTTGCGAACGGGCCCGAACCCGACTGGGACTCCCCCGCTTTCGAGAGGCAACGCCACCTTCTCATCGCGCTGTTTCCAGAGCCCGACGTGCAAGCGGCCATCGAAGCGCACCGCAAGGAATGGATCTGGCCCAAGGGCCACTACTTTCCTCGCAGCCCGCGACTGCACCTGACGCTCCACTGCTTCGGAGACCAGCCCAAGGAGGTTGAGAAACGCCTGCGTGAAGCGCTCGCCCAGGTTCGGGTGCGGCCCATGAGCCTGGTGCTGGACAGCTCGCGCACATGGCGCAACGACATCGCGGTGCTGCAGCCCGCCGAGCACGGCGCCTTGCGCACCCTGCATGCGGACATCGGGCGTGCCGTCCAGAAGGCGGGCATCGTCACGGAAACGCCGACGTTCACACCGCACATCACCATCGCCCGCCGCACCGAGGGCGCGGCCTACCCGATGCGCCTGCCGCCGATCCCATGGCGCGTGAGGAAATTCCTGCTCGTGCGCTCGTTCACTTCGCATCCCGTCGAGCACAAGGTGCTGGCGACCTACGAGGCCGACGAAGAAGACAAAGAAGACGCCGTCTGACAAGGGCCGGCCGGCTTTCGTGGCCTTATCGGGTGAGACAATTTTCGGCGCCCATCGAACCCACGCCACGCCCGCCGCATGCTGACACCACCCGATATCGCCCCCGATGCCGTTCAAGCGCGTCTCGCCGAAACCTACGGCCTGCAGGCGACACGCACCGAATTCCTGCCGCTGGGCGCCGACGTCGATTCGGCCGCGTTCCGCATCGAGGCACCGGACGGTCGCGTGCATTTCCTGAAGCTGCGCCGCAGCGGTTTCAATGCCGCCGTGGTCGATGTGCCGGCCTTCCTGCACCACACGCAAGGCATCGACGCCGTGATGGCGCCGATGCCCACGCGCACGCAGCAACTCAGCGTGCAAGACCATGGCTTCAGCTGGGCGCTCTACCCCTTCTTCGACGGCGTCGACGGCTTCACGCGCACGCCGACCGATCGGCAATGGACCTTGCTCGGCACCACGCTGAACGCCATCCACCGCACCGAGCTGCCCGAATCGCTGTTGGCAGGCCTGCCACGCGAAAGCTATTCGCACCACTGGCGCGAAGGCGTGCGCCGCTACCAGCGCCGCTTCATCAACGGCGTGGCGGGCGACGATCTGGTGGCGCGCTTCCTCGCCTTCTGGGACACGCACGACGAAGAGATCGATTCGATCGTCTACCGCAGCGAACAGCTTGCCTCGATCCTGCTCGAGAAGTCGCTGCCGCAGGTGCTGTGCCATGCCGACCTGCACGCGGGCAACGTGCTGCTGGGCGACGACGACCGCCTGTGCATCGTCGACTGGGACACGCTCATCCTCGCGCCGAAGGAGCGCGACCTGATGTTCATCGGCGGCGGGGTCGGCGGCGTGTGGAACCAGCCGCGCGAAGAAGCGCTGTTCTTCCAGGGCTACGGCACGAGCGAGGCGGTCGACACGCTCGCCCTCGCCTACTACCGCCACGAACGCATCGTGCGCGACCTGCTCGAGTTCTGCGACCAGATGTTCGACCCGCAGGCCAGTCGCGAAGACCGCGAGGAAGGCCTGCGCCAGATGGCGAGCCAGTTCGATCCGGGCAACGTGGTCGCCGTCGCGCACCGCGACTACGACGCCATCACCTGAAGCACCTGCAGGGCGCCGCTCAGATCAGCAGATCCTGCGCGTCGTCCTCGAAGCCCGCCACGGGCTGCGCCTTGGCCAGCGCCAGCCACACCGAAAAAGGAATGCGCTCGAAGGCGCGGTGCACCGCGGCACGCGCCACCACGAGGCGCTCGCCCTCGAGCACCATCACGCCGCATTCGGCCGGGATCTCGTCGGGCGACGCGATGCAGCGGCCCTTGGCGTCGTTGCCCAGCACGTACCAGCACTCGCCGCCCAGGTCGAGATAAGCCGCGCGCTTGTCGGGCTTGCGCAGATCGCCCAGCAGGTCGGCGCGGCTGACCTTCACCTCGTGCACGATGGGATGCGCGTAGGCCTCGACGCTGGTGTTGCGAATCGAAAAGACATCGGGCCGCGCCATGCACCAGCGCGGCTTGCCGCCCTCCTCCAGCGGCGGCAGCCGGGCGCGCAGACCCAGGCCGCGCCAGGCGATGCGGCCGCCGCGCGTCATCTCGCGCGCCACGCGCTCCACCAGCGCCTCGTGCGGCGACAGCGCCGCACGGTTGACCGTGAGCGTGGTGGCAATGCGCGCAATGCCCGCGTCGGTCACGCGCAGCGTCTCGTGGCCCAGCGCGCTGCGCACGCGTTCGAGAAAACCGCCCGCGAGCAGCTCGACCTCGATGGTGTCGCAGCAGGGCCAGCCGGCCGAGCGGTAGATCTCGCGCAGGCGCCGTGCGTGCGGCTTGCCGAAGGGCACGGCCGTCTGCAAGGGCGGCGGGTCGCTCACCGGCGGCGGAAAACCGGGGTCCGTCACCGGGGGCATGACCGGCGGCGGATCGCCTTCGGGCGGCAGCACGGGCGGCGGCGGTGGCGGCATGGGCACATCGGGCGCGGGCGGCGGCGGGCCGATCGGCGTGGCGACGACCTCATCGGCAAGGGCAAATCCGGCGGTTGCGGCGAGTGCGGACATGGGAGGAACAGGTTAGCGAAAAGTGAGGGGCGGCGCGAGGCATGGAACGATCGGTTGCATTCGCAATGCCTCAGTGGAAGTCGCGGCTGGTGTTGCTCTGTGCCAGCCGGCCCAGCAGCGGCGTGAGGTCCTTGAAGCCGGTGGCGATCAGGTGCTGCACCTTGCCGCCGCTGTCGTCGTCGCGCTGCCAGGTGCCCTGCACCGCGAGCAGGTGCGACTTGAGCAGCGGCTCGCGCCAGGCCTCGATGACGTGGCTCCACACGATCACGTTGACGTTGCCGGTCTCGTCCTCCAGCGTGACGAAGATGGTGCCGTTGGCAGTGCCGGGCCGCTGCCGGCCCTTGACGATGCCGCAGGCGCGCACGGTCTGGCCGCTGCGCGCGGCGCGCAGCTCCACCGCGCTCAGGAGCCGCATGCGCGCCAGGCGCGGGCGTAGCAGCGCGAGCGGATGGCGGCGCAGCGTAAGGCCCAGCGCCGCGTAGTCGCCGACGATTTCCTCGCCCTCGGGGGCGGCGGGCAGCAGCAGCGCCTGTTCGTGGATCGGCACGCCCTTGAGCAGGGCCGACGAGCGGTGCTGCGCGGTGGCATCCCACACCTGCTGGCGCCGATGGCCCGAGAGCGACATCAGCGCATCGGCCGCCGCGAGCGCGGCCATGTCCTTGCCGTCGAGTTCGGCGCGCAGGGCCAGGTCTTCGGTGCTGGTGAAAGGCGCTTGTGCACGCGCTGCGAGCAGGCGCTTGGCGCCGGCTTCGCTGAGGCTCAGGACCCGGTTCAGGCCCAGCCGCACGGCGGGCTGGTTCTCGTTGCCCAGGCGCTCGGCGTAGCGCGTGTCGGTGCCTGGCGGCATGCGCGGCGCATCGGGTGCGCGGGCCTCGAGCGTGGTGTCGATCTCGCTGCATGTGACGTCGACCGGCCGCACCTCGACCCCATGGCGGCGCGCGTCCTGCACCAGCTGCGAGGGGCTGTAGAAGCCCATCGGCTGCGAGTCGAGCAGTGCAGCGAGGAAGCAGGCGGGTTCGTAGTTCTTGAGCCAGCTGCTGATGGTGACCAGCAGCGCGAAGCTCGCGGCGTGGCTTTCGGGGAAGCCGTAGTCGCCGAAGCCGAGGATCTGCTTGAAGATGGCTTCGGCGAAAGTTTCCTTGTAGTCGTTGGCGGTCATGCCCTTGACCAGCTTGTCGTGGAACTTGCCCAGGCCGCCCTTGCGTTTCCAGGCCGCCATCGCACGGCGCAGCTGGTCGGCTTCGTCGGCAGAGAATCCGGCCGCGATCATCGCGATCTGCATCACCTGCTCCTGGAAGATCGGGATGCCCAAGGTCCGCTCCAAGGCCGGACGGAGTGCTTCCTTTTCATAGGTGATCTCCAAGCCCTTGGCCACCCGCTCGCGCTGCTTGAGGTACGGATGCACCATGCCGCCCTGGATGGGCCCCGGCCGCACGATCGCCACCTCGATCACCAGGTCTTCATAGGTACGCGGCTTCAAGCGCGGCAGCATCGACATCTGCGCCCGGCTCTCGATCTGGAACACGCCGATGGTGTCGGCGTCGCAGATCATGTCGAACACGTTCTGGTCGTCGTTGGGGATGTGGTGCATCTCCATCATCGAGCCCCGCCAGCGGTTCATGTGATCGAGCCCGCGGCGAATCGCACTGAGCATGCCCAGCGCGAGCACGTCGACCTTGAGCATGCCCATGGCTTCGAGGTCGTCTTTCTCCCACTGGATGACGGAGCGGTCTTTCATCGACGCCTTCTCGACCGGCACCAGCCGCGTGAGCCTGGTGTGCGTGAGCACGAAGCCGCCGACGTGCTGGCTCAGGTGGCGCGGAAAGCCCTTGAGCTTTTGCGTGTGCTCGATCCACTGCATCAGCTTGAGCCGGTCTTCCTTCACGCCGACGCGCGCGGCGGCCTTGTCGAGCTGCTCGCCGAGCACGGTGTCGTCGAACCAGTAGTGGTCCTTGGCGAACTCGTCGACCAGCCGCTCGTCGATGCCGATGGCCTTGCCGACGTCGCGCAAGGCGCTGCGCGAGCGGTAGCAGATGACGACGGCGGCGATGGCGGCGCGCTCGCGGCCGTACTTCTCGTAGATGTACTGGATGACCTCTTCGCGCCGCTGGTGCTCGAAGTCGACGTCGATGTCGGGCGGTTCCTTGCGATGGCGGCTCAGGAAGCGCTCGAACAGCAGGTGGCCTTTGTCGGGGTTGATCGCGGTGATGCCGAGGCAGTAGCAGACCGCCGAGTTGGCCGACGAACCGCGGCCCTGGCAGAGGATGTCTTGAGAGCGTGCGAAGCGCACGATGTCTTCCACCGTGAGGAAGAACATCTCGTATTCGAGCTCGGTGATCAGGTCGAGTTCTTTCTGGACCTGTGCACGCACCTTCTCGGGAAGGCCGTCGGGGTAGCGCACCCGCGCGCCTTCCCACGTCTTGCGCACCAGCGTCTGCGCCGCCGTCTCGCTGCTGCCCACGGTCTCCAGCGGGTACTTGTAGGTCTCGCGGATCACCTCGGGATCGAAGCGGCACCGCTGCGCCACCTCCAGCGTGTTCGCCAGCATCGCGGGCAGGTACAGCTCGGCCAGCCGCACCCGCTGGCGCAAGTGCCGCTCGGCGTTCGACTGCAGCGCGAAGCCGCACTCGGCCACCGTGCGGCCTTCGCGCACCGCCGTGAGCACGTCGTGCAGCGGCTTGCGCCCGCGCGCATGCATGTGCACGTCGCCGGCCGCGACCAGCGGCACGCCGGCCTGTTCGCCCGCCTGCATCAGCGTGACGAGCCAGAGGTCGTCGTCGAGTTCATTGAACAGTTCCACGGCCAGCCAGAGGTTGTCGCCGTACAGCGCCCTGGCCGCGGCCAGGTCCTCCTGCACGGTGGCTGCATCCGGCATGCCACCCGGCGGACGGTGCGGTACGAACAGCACCTGGCAGCGCTGCAGCGAGGCCACGTCGCTCGTGTCCCAGTCGACGCGGTACTCGCCCTTGGGCAGCTCGGTGTTGCGCGCGGCGGTGATGAACTCGCAGAGGTTGCCCCAGCCCTCGGTGTCGTTCGCGATCACCACGAGCTTGAAGCGTTCGAAGCGGAACTCGCTGCCGAACAGCAGGCGGAATTCGGGGTGGCGCGGGATCGGCGGCTCGTCCGGGTGCTCGCGCTCGTAGGTGTCCAGCTTGACGGGCAGATCGCGCAACGCGACATGCGCGCGCACGATGCCGGCCACCGAGCATTCGTCGGTGATGGCCAGCGCCGCGTAGCCGAGGTGGTAGGCGCGCTCGACCACCTCTTCGGGCGTCGAGGCGCCGCGCTGGAAGCTGAAGTTCGTGAGGCAGTGCAGCTCGGCATAGCCGGGCAGGCCCGGCGCCGGGCGCAGCCGTTGCGGCAGCACATGCACCTTGGCAGGCTGGCGCTTGCGCTCTTCCTTGCCGCTCAGGTCAGGCATAGAAGCCTTGCAGGTACCAGCGCACCTCGCCCGACGAAAAGCGCGTGGCGGGCCGCTCGCGGAAGATCCACACCAGGCCGGCCTCGGGGCTTTCGGCCACGTAGTAGTCGCGCATCGCGGGCTGGCCGCCGTCTTCCTCGCCGCCCCACCAGCCGGCCTCGACGCGCTGCGGCCCGACCAGCTTGCGCAGCGGCCCGCAGTAGCACGGGCGCTCGCCGTCCATCTCGAGCCGCAAGGGCTCGGGCAGCAGCCAGGGCGGGTAGATCGCATCGGGCTGCGAGGCGGCGTCCTTGCGGGCCTTGTCGGGTGCAGGTGTTTTCTCTTTTTGCAAGGCGGGCCGCCACCGCTGCTGGCGCTCGGGCCGGTGGTCGGCCTGCGCGAGCGGCACCACCACCTGGTCGGCACCGAGCCGCACGCTGAGCCGTTCGACCATCTCGTGCAGCTTGTCGCCCTTGCGGTTGTCTTCCGGCAGGAAGCTGGTGCTGGCGCCGGCCAGCGGATCGGTTTCGAGCGTGCGCAGCTTCAGCCAGCTCGCAGGCGCGGCCAGCGTGGTGAGCGCGAGTTTTTCGGACAGCAGGCGGCGCAGGTGCGCCATGTCCTGCGTGGGCTCGGCCGTGCGCACGGTGAGCTGCTGGTGCGGCGGCAGGGTCACGCCGTTGAGGCGCCGCAGGTCGAGCGTCCACTGCAGCTCGAGCGCACGCGCACCGCGCTGGCGGGCGCGCAGCCAGATCTGCAGCGCCGAGAGCAGGCGGTTGGCCGACCACATGAGTTCGGGCCCGGTCTCGGCCAGCGCGGGCAGTTCGAGCTTCTGCTCGAACACGTCGGGCAGCGTGAGCCAGGCGTGGCTTTCGGGGCGCAGGCCCCAGGCGATGTCGAGCGCCTCGCGCAGCCCGGTGCCGAAGCGCCGCGTGAGACCGCCACGCGGCAAGGCGGCCACCTCGCCCCAGGTGCGGCAGCCCAGGCGCGCGAGCAGATCGAGGTGGCCCTGCGCGGCCGTCAGCGTGTCCAGCGGCAGGCCGGCCGGCACCTCGGCGGGCCGGTGTTCGTTGCGCGCGAACAGGCGCAGCCGCGCCAGCGCGATCAGGCTGGTGGCGCCCTGCGCGCCGCGCATGCGCGCGTCGGGCGCGGGGTTGAGGGCCAGCAGCTGGCGCATCAGCGGCGCGCGACCGCCCCACAGGCGTTCGCAGGCCGAGACCTCGAGCATCAGCGCCTCGTCCTGCCAGGCGACGTGCGGCGTGAACTGCAGCGCCCACCAGCCCAGGGCTTCGGGCGGAGGCATGTCGGGGGCGTCGGCTTCTTCGGACTCAGACGACCACTGCAAGGCGATCCAGTGCATCCGGGCCTCCTTTCCATGCGTCGATGCGCACCACCGTGGCCGACGGCGCGGCGGCCGGTGCCACGGGCGGCTGCAGGCGCAGCTGGCGCCGCACGCGGGCGGCGGCCAGCAGCGCGCTCATGCGGGCGTTGCGCGCCGGCACCCGCACCGGCGCGGCCAGCGGCGGGCCCCGGCGCTTGAGCAGGTGCAGCGCGATCTGCGCCGGGTCGTCCGGGCAGCGCTCGGCGCGCAGGCGCAGACGCGCGGGCGAGGCCGACAGCGCCACCGACTCGGGCCGGCACACGAACAGCAGCACCTCGTGCTGTGCGGCCGCCAGCTGCAGCCGCCGCAGTTCGCCCACGCGGGCCTGCGGCAGCCAGGCGACGACGGCGGCGATCTCGGCGCAGCGCAGCGCCTGCTCGCAGGCCCACAGCCGCGCGGCCGGGGCGTCGCTGCGCACGCACATCAGCGCCTCCACCGGCAGCCCCTGCGCCGCCAGCGCGGTGCCGCAGGGTTCGTAAGGCGCGCCGACCAGCACCACCGGCCCGCCGCGCGCTTCCACGGCCTGCGCCAGCGCGGGCAGCAGCAGGCGCCAGACATGGGCCTCGGGCGTGGCCTGCAGCAGCTCCGTCATCGCGCCCACGGGCCAGCCGCCGCCGGGCAGCTCGGCGTCGAGCGCGGCATGCCCGGTGGTCACGACCTGCGCGTCGGCCAGGCCGAGTTCGTCGGCGTGCCAGACGCCGCGGCCCGCGGCGGTGGAAAAGGAGTCGAGGAAAGGGAGGCCCATGATTGCAGTTGTTAACTGTATTTTTATACAGTATTTCCCAGGTCGCAACCAGCGATCGATTTACGTGCGAAGGCCCGCGCCTTAAGATCGGTTTATTAACAATTAGTGACCATGAGACACAAAAAGATTCACCTGCGGCTTCTGGCCTTCGCCGCGCTCGTCTTCGCAGGGGTGCCCGCCTCGGCCCAGCCCGCCAAGCCGCTCCTGATCGGCCAGACCTACGTGCAGACCGGCCCGCTCGCGTCGCTGTCGACCGAGCCGCTGGTGGGCATCCGTGCCATGTTCACCGCGCTGAACGCGAGCGGCGGCGTCAACGGCCGGCCGGTCGAGCTGCGCCAGCTCGACGACGCCTACGACCCCGCCAAGGGCGCCGAGAACGTCAAGACCTTCGCACGCGACGGCGCCATCGGCGTGCTGATGCCCATCGGCACCTCGTCGGCGGTCGGCGCGCTGAAGGCGGCCAACGAGCTGAAGATTCCCGTCGTCGGCCCGTACACGGGCGCGGGCCCGGTGGTGAAGTTCAGCGAGTTCGGTTTTCCGGTGCGCATCAGCTTCGACGAGGAATACAGCCGCATCGTGAACCACCTGTTCACCATCGGCCTGTCGCGCATCGCCTTCGCGCACAACGACAACCCCGGCGCGCGCTCGGCGATGGAGAGCACGCAGAAGTTCATTGCCGAACGCGGCGACAAGATGGTCGGCAGCGTGGCCATCAAGAACGACGGCTCCGACGCGGCCGAGCGCGCCGCCGAGCTGGCCAAGCTCAAGCCCAAGGCCGTGGTGCTGTCGGCCACCAACGACGTGGCGGCGAAGTTCATCGCGGCCTACCGCGCGACCGGCGGCGAGACGGCGTTCTATTCGTTCTCGTTCCTGAATGGGCAAAAGCTGTTCCAGGACATCAGGAAGGACGCGGCCGGCGTGGTCATCTCGCAGGTCGTGCCCTACCCGTGGAACAGCGCGATGCCGGTGATTGCCGAGTACCAGGCGGCGATGAAGAAGATCGGCATGACCGAGTTCAGCTACGCCAGCCTGGAGGGCTACGTCACGGCCAAGGTCATGGTCGAAGGCCTGAAGCGCGCGGGCGCCAATCCCACGCCCGAGTCGCTGCAGAAGGGCCTGGAGTCATTCAAGACGCTCGACCTCGGTGGCATCGCCGTGTCGTACCGGCCCGGCGAGCACCGCGGGCTGACCTTCTCCGAGCTGTCGATGCTCAAGGCCGACGGGCGCTACCTGCGCTGAGCCCTTCCGCCCGCCGGCATGGCGGGCGCAGAATTTCGTTCGTGACGACGCCCCTCACGAACGCACACCCTTACGCCCTCACGCGCGCCCGGTTGCTCCGACTGGGCGCAGCCCTGTGCGCGGGTGTCGCGCTCCCCTCCTTCGCCCAGCAGCCACCCCGCAGGCCCGCGATGCAGATGACCACCCGCCCCATTCCCTCCACGAAGGAAGCCCTGCCGGTCGTCGGCTGCGGCACCTGGATCGGCTTCGACCAGCGCCCCGGCACCGACGAATACGGGCGCCTGCCCGGCGTGCTCGACGCGCTCTTCGCGGCCGGCGGCACGGTGATCGACAGCTCGCCGATGTACGGCCGCTCCGAGGAAACCACCGGCGAACTGCTGGCCGCCGCGAAGCCGGGCGCCAAACCCTTCCTCGCCACCAAGGTCTGGACCTCGGGCCGCGAAGCCGGCATCGCGCAGATGGAGCAATCGTTCGCGCGGCTGCGCACGAAAGAGATCGACCTGATGCAGGTGCACAACCTCGTCGACTGGCGCACCCACCTCGCCACGCTGCGCGGCTGGAGGGAGAAAGGCCGCGTGCGCTACATCGGCATCACCCACTACACCGCCTCGGCCTACGACGAGGTCGAAGCGGTGCTGCGCGCCGAGAAGCTCGACTTCCTGCAGATCAACTACTCGCTCGATGCACGCGATGCCGAGCAGCGCCTGCTGCCGCTCGCGGCCGAGCGCGGCGTGGCGGTGATCGTCAACATGCCCTTCGGCGGCGGTGGCCTGCTGCGCCGCCTGCGCGACAAGCCGCTGCCCGCCTGGGCCGGCGAGATCGGCTGCACGAGCTGGGCGCAGGTGCTGCTGAAGTTCGTGCTGAGCCACCCGGCCGTGACCTGCACGATCCCGGGCACGGGCCGCGCGGAGCACATGGCCGACAACGCCGCGGCCGGCGCCGGCACCTTCCCCGATGCCGCCTTCTGGCGCCGCGAGGCCTCTTCTATTCGAACTTGACGTTGTGCTCCCGCACGGTCGCGCCGAAGGCGTCGTACTGCGTGCGGAAGAACTCGGCGAACTTCGCGGGGCTCATGCCGTAGCCCTCGAAGCCCTGCTGCACCAGTTGCGCATGCACGTCGGGCCGCTTGAGCGTGTTTTGCAGTTCCTGCGAGAGCCTGTCGGTGATCTCCTTCGGCAGCCCCGGCGGCCCGAAGAAGCCGGCCCAGGGCGTGATCGTGAGCTTGCCCAGCCCCAGCTCGCCGCCCGTCGGCACATCGGGCAGCAGGCCGCTGCGCTGCGGCAGCAGCGTGACCAGCGCGCGGATGCGTCCCTCCTTCACGAAGCCTGGCGCCAGCGTGCCGGTGGTGAACATCATCTGGATCTGCCCGCCCAGCAGGTCGGTCATGGCCTGCATGTCGCCCTTGTAGCGCGCGTTGACCACCTTGCGCTCGCCCAGCAACTGCAGCATCGCAAGCTCCGAGGCGCTGTTGCTCGAGGCCGAGTTGAGCGCGCCGGGCTTCGACGCCACGAGCGCCAGCAGCTCGTTCACGCTTTTCACCGGCAAGCTCGACGGCACCACGAGGAACATCGAGAACTGCCCCGCCGAGCTGATCGGCGTGAAGGCCTTGAACGGGTCGTAGGGCGAGGTCGGCCGCAGCGTGGGCGCGGCGACCATCGCGGTGTTGGTGCCCATCAGCAGCGTGTAGCCATCGGGCTTGGCCGACGAGGTGGCCTGCGCCGCGAGCACGCCGTCGGCGCCGGGTCGGTTCTCCACGATCACCTGCTGGCCGAGCTGTTTCGACAGCCCCTCCGCGATGATGCGCGTGAGCGAATCGGCACCGCCGCCCGCGGCGAAGCCGACGATCAGCTTCAGCGGCTTGTTCGGGTACGCGTCGGCGCTCCAGGCCGCCGCGCCGGGCAGTGCCGTGGCGGCGAGGGCCGCGAGAGTCAGGGTTCTGCGTCGCATGAAAGCCTCCTTGTTCAAGAAAGTTCAGAAGAGGTGCCGCACGCCGAACTCCCAGCCCGACGAGCGCATCCCGCCCGCCGGCGCGCTGCCGCCGCTCACCACGTAGCGCGCCTGCCCGCTGTTCATCAGCCGCGCGTAGGTGCCGTACAGCGCGGTGCGCCGGGAGAGGTTGTGCACGTAGCCGATGCCGAACTGGCGCGCGTCGTCGCGGTTGCGCGGCATGCCGTTGGCGTTGCGCAGGCTTTCGTCGCTGCGGTCGTCCAGGTAGGCGTAGCTCACGCGGATGCGCCCGACCTCGAAGGCCGGGATGTGCGCACCGATCTCGACGGTGTTCTTGCGCACCGCGCCGGCTGCGAGCTTCACCGTCACCTTGTTGTAGAGCGCGAAGAACTTCGCGAAGCCCGCGTCCCACGAGCCGCCGATGTTGGCGTGCGTGTAGTTGCCGATGGTGGAGGTGGCGTTGAAGTGCGAGCGCGTCACGGCCGCCGCGATGTCGAACGCGCCCGAGGCGAAGCCGAAGCGCGCGCCGCCGAAGTTGCCGTCGTCGCGGTTCGGCGCGGTGGAGTTGTTTTCGCCGGTGCCGATCATCGCCATGCCGTAGAAGCCGCCCAGCTTGGCCGGCAGCCAGTAGCTCACCGTGTTGCTGCCGGTGATGGCCGTGGGCAGCGGCCCGGTGCCCGCGCCCGCGAAGGTGAGGTTGCCCGCGCGCGCCACGCCGTTGGCGTTGAAGGGGTCGAAGTAGATGCTGTTGTAGTGCGTGGGAATGAAGTCGTGGCCCAGCCGCACTTCGCCCAGCGCATCGTGCGACAGGCTCACGAAGGACATGCGGTCGAAGGTGATCGGTCCCGCCGGGCCCGCGCCGCTCGTCTGGTTGTTGGTGTTGCTCGGCCGGCCGGTGCCCAGGTCGGGGTTCAGGCTGCCTTCGAGCCAGAAGCCTGCGCGCAGCCCCCCGCCCAGGTCTTCGGTGCCGCGAAAGCCGATGCGGCTGGTCGAGAGACCGCCGTTCGACAGCGCCTTGACCGAGCCGCCGCCCTCGCCCTTCGTGTACTGGACGCCGAGGTCCATCACGCCGAACACGGTGACGCTGGATTGCGCGTGCGCCGCGCCGCTGCTGGCCAGGCCGATGGCCGACCACATCAAAAGTCTCTTCATGGTTTCTTGTCTCCTGCTCTTTTTTGGGTTGAAAACTTGGATCGCGCGCAGGGCTGCGCCACCGGGTGCGCACGGGGGTGCGCACCGGTTGGCGAAGGCCGGGGTGAAAAAGGTCTAGCTGGCGGGCTGTGGCCGCTCCGTGCGCACGAGCACGGCGCCCTTGGACAGCGGGCTCACGTTGCGCCGGTACTGCTGCAGCCAGCCGGTATCGAAGGCCGGCGGCGGCGCCTGCCAGTCGGCGCGGCGCGCGGCAAGTTCGACGTCGGTCAAGGCGATGTCGAGGCGGCGCGCGTCCAGGTCGATGGTGATCACGTCGCCATCGCGCACCAACCCGAGCGGACCGCCCAGTGCCGCCTCGGGCGACACCTCGGCCACCACGAGCCCCTTGCAGACCAGGCCCGAGAGATGCCCGTCGGTCAGCAGCGCGACCTGGTCGCCGAGCCCCGCGCCATCGACCGCGAAGACCACGCGCGATGCGCCACCGCCCATGGCCGGCCCGCCGCACGCGCCGGCGCCGCGCATCACGACCACCTGGCCGGGGACGATCTCGTGGTTCTTGATCGCGGCGATGGCAGCGTCCGAAGTCCAGAAGCACACGGCCGGCCCGGTGAAGCGCCGCACCTTGCGCTCGGCGATGCCGGTCTTGATGAGGCCCGACTCGGGCGCGAGGTTGCCGCGCAAGAGCACGATGGCCGGCAGCGGCGCGACCGGGCGGTCGATGGGGCGGATCACCTCGGCGTCCCTCACTTCGGCGTGGCGCAGGTTGTCGGCGACGGTGCCGCCGGTCACCGTGAGCGCGCCCGTGTCGACCAAGGGCGCGAGCTGTTTCATCAGCGCACGGCAGCCGCCCGCCGCCTCGAAGGCCTCGATCGAATGCTCGCCGATGGGCCGCACGCCGGCCAGCACCGGCGTCGTCGGGCCGAGGTTTTCGAAGAGGTCGTACACGTCGACGCCGCACTCGCCTTCGGTCGATATCGCCTGCAGGTGCTTGGCCGTGTTGAGCGAGCCGCCGACGGAGAGCACCGCGCGCACCGCGTTGGCGAAGGCGCCGGCCGAGAGGATGTCGCGCGGCTTCAGGTCGTCCAGCACCATCTGCACGATGCGCGTGCCGGCCGCGCGCACGTCGTCCATCATCTTCGGGCTCAGCGCGGCGACCGGCGCGCTGCCGGGCAAGGCCATGCCGAGCGCTTCGCAGACGATGTGCATCGAGTTGGCCGTGCCCAGGCCCGAGCACACGCCCGGCCCACGGATCGCCTCGCGGCTCATGCCCACGAGTTCTTCCACCGGCAGGTGGCCGGTGACCGCGTGCATCGCGCCGATGAACACCTCCTCGATGTCCATGTGCTTGCCGCGGTACTCGCCGCTGGGCTGGTAGCCGCAGGGCACGAGCAAGGTCGGGATGTTGAGCCGCGCGGCCGCCATGAGCTGCCCCGGCACCGTCTTGTCGCACGAGGTGAGGCAGACCATGCCGTCGAGCTGCGCGCCTTCGACCGCGACCTCGATGTCGTTGGTCACGAGGTCGCGCGCGCCGAGCATGTAGGCGCCGCGCGCGCCCGCGCCGGTGATGAAGTCGCTGGGCGCGGCCGTGCGGATCTCGAACGGCACGCCGCCCGCCGCCCGGATCGCCGCCTTGATTTCCGCCGCCACCTTGTCGAGGTGGCTGAAGCACGCGGCCAGCTCCGAGGAGCTGTTGACGATGGCGATCTTGGGCTTCTCGCAATCCTCTTCGGGGATGCCGAGCGCGCGCCAGTGCGCATTGCGCACCGACCAGAGGTAGGAGCCGCGCGGGAAGTTGCTGCGCAGGGGGCGGGTCATGAACGGTCTCCGGTTTTGTCGTTGTTCTTCCTGGTGATCTCGATCACGCCGCGGTCGGCGTCCACGCGCACCCAGTCGCCGGTCTCTATGCATGCGAGCGGGTCGCGCTCGAAGTCGGTCATCGAGGGCGAGTGCGTCACCACGGCGCCGAGCGCCATCTTGGTCGTCATCTCGTTGAACAGGAACGCCGCGGGCGCGGAGTTCATGAGCCGCGTCATGTGGAACATCGCGGACCAGCCCGACGAGCCCTTGGCGCCCGGGAACACCAGCACCTTGCCGGCGAAGCTCTGGCCGCGCAGTTCGTGCCGCGTCTCGATGACGGTGCCGGTGCGCGGGTCGATACCGCCCCAGCCCGAGATGCGGTCGCGCGTGACCAGCGCCTCGCCTTCGGCCACGCCGCCGACCACCTTGCGGCCGCGGATCACGATGGTTTGTTCGGTGATGACTGCGGCGCTCATGCGTAGGCTCCGTTCCAGCGACCGGTGCAGGCCGCATCGACGCATTCGGCCGTGCTGCCGAACCACGCCTGCACGCCGAGGATGGCGGGGAGGTAGTGCGCCTGCTTGGCCGAATCGAGCGCCACGGTCTTCGTGCCCTTGGGCACGGCGCGGCTCATGGCCGAGCAGCTGTCGGTCATGAGGATGCCGCCCGCGTCTTCGATGATCTTCGTGTAGCCGTTGCGGTCGGCCAGCGACTTGATGGCGCGCGGCGTGAAGATCCACAGCTCGCAATCGGGGTGCACGTGGCGCCCTTCGATGAGCTGCGCGGCCTCCCAGATCTGCTCGATGGTGTAGTGCGGGCAGCCGAGCATCACGTACTGGACTTCGCTGTCCTTGCCGGTGACGTTGATCTTTTCGTAGGTCGCGCGGCGCTCGGCCTCGCCGTAGCGCAGCACCTCGATGGGCGCCTTGCCGCCGAGCGCCTGCGCCAGCGTCAGCGCCTCGGGCGTGACGCCGGCGATGTGGTACATCTCCACGCCGCCCGAGGACGAGGCGGCCGCGCCGAAATGCTTGAGCCGCGGCAGGTTCGGCACGCGGCCGATGCCGCGCCGGCTGTGCACCACCGGCACACGCTCCTGCACGTGCTCGCCGATGTAGTAGCCGAGCAGGCCCCAGTCCTGCACCGACTCGACCTCGATGTCCAGCTCGATCACATGCGTCGCGCGGCGGTTCTCTTCGAGGTGGTAGCCCCAGTAGGGAATGCGCCCGGTGAGCATCGCCGCGCCCGTGCTCTCGCGGCCCTCGGTGTTGGTGCGCGCACCGAGCACCGAGTTGCAATACACCACCGCCGACGATTCCATCCACGCGCAGTGCTCGCCGCGCGTCGGGATGTTGCCCACCTGGTAGGGCGTGCAGGTGTTCATGATCTGCGCGCCGAGGCCGGCCGCATGGCGCTCGCTCCTGTTGTAGAACTGGACGATCTCCTCGCTCACGCCCATGCGCTCGGGCTGGCCGGGGTCGAAGCCCAATTGCAGGTGGCTCGTGAAGACCTTGAACTTCGGGATCTCGACGGTCTCCTGGCTGTCGAGGCTGAATTCGGAGAACACCGCGTCCATGCCGCCGCCCTTGGCGAGCGCGAAGTCGCGCTGAAAGGGCGTGGTCGAGGTGATGGTGGCGCAGACGTTGCGCGTCTCGACCAGTCGCTCGGCGCCGAGGGCTTCGCCGTAGCGCATCAGCAGGTCCATCGCCTTCTGCACGGCCGGTCCGTCGCGGCCGTCGTACATGGCTTTTTCTTCATCGCTCAGGTGCATGACCTGTGTCTCCGTTCTTCTATCGTGGGGAAGGGTCCCCGGCCGGGCGGCTAACCCGGCGAGGGTGAAGGCACGTGGCCGCCGATGTCGCGCGCAATGGTGAGCGCGATGTCGTGCAGGCGCGGTGCGAGTTCGTTGCGCAATCTGTCTTCGGTGAACACGAAGGCGGCGCCGCCGCCGTTGAGCGCCATCACCTCGCCGTCGGGGCCGATGAGCGGCACCGACACCGAGTTGATCTCGCGGTGGAATTCGCCCAGCGAGAGGCAGTAGCCCAGCCGCTTGGCTTCGCCGATGGCGCGCGTCATGGGCGCGGCGATGCCGTCCCACTCGGGGCCGCGCAGCAGGCGCATCGAATCGACCAGCTGGTTGCGCTGCGCATCGGGCAGCGCCGAGAGGTACGCGCGGCCTAGCGCCGAGTTCGGCAGCGGTGCGCGCGAGCCCACGTCCAGCCGCGCCGAGAGCATCGACGAGCGCGGACGGCAGGCCTCGATCAGCACCATCTCCATGCCGTCGCGCACCGCGAGGTAGACCGAAGCGCCCACCTCCTCCGCCATCGCCTGCATGCTGGGCCGCGCAGCGGCGCGCACATCGAGGCTGCCGAGGAACACGCGCGAGAGCGACACCACGCCCGGCCCGAGCATGAAGCGGTCGGGCGCCTGCGCGGGCTTGAGCATGCCCAGCGAGAGCAGCGTCGCGACCAGCCGGTTGACCGTGGGACGCGGAATGCCGGTGATGCGCGCAACGTCGGCGTGGCCGAGCACCGGGCGGTCTTCGCTGAAGCAGCGCAGCACCGAGATGCCGCGCTCCAGCGCGCTCACGGTGTCGGAACGTTCGCCGCGCGAATCGGACGCATCGGCCGCGGAAAGAGAGCTGTCGTTTTTATCGGTGGACATGGAAGGACCCTTTGAACGCTTTGCAAGACTCTGCAATGTAGAGGCTCGCGAAAGGAGGTCGGCCGGGTTCATGGCAAAAAGGGCCGGGTCAGGCGCTGGCTTCAGCCGCGCCGGAGGTCGCGCCCTGCCCGCCTTCAGCCCCGGCCCGCAGGTACACGCCCTGCGCCAGCAGCGCGGACTGCAGCGCGCCGACATCGACGAAGCGCGGCGCGATGCCGCCCTGCGACGCCAGCGCCGCCGCCACGCCCGCGGCCTGGCCCGTGATCCAGCACTGCGGAATCTCGCGCATGAAGCCGTGCGAGTTGCGATCGCACGAGATGTGGCGCCCGCAGGCCACGAGGCCGTCGAGCTGCTGCGGCACCAGCGCGCCATAGGGGATGGAGATGTTCGGGAATTTCGGCGACACCGCGGGCGTCACGCCGATCTCGTCCGCCAGCGCCACGCCGTCGGGCCACTGGCTGCGCAGCACCGCGCCCACGCCGGTGAGGCGCCGCGCATGGCGCACGCCGATCTGCGGCGCGCTCAGCATCAGGTAGGCGTCCTCGAAGCCGGGCGCGTGCGCCTTGAAGTAGTCGAGGTGCGCGGCCATGGCGCGGTGGGAGCGCACTTCGACGGCCGTGAGGTCGTCCACGTCGAGCGCCGAGTAGCCCGACTGGCGCGGCCCCATGAAGAGCGCCACGTCGTTGCGCCACGAGACGAAGGGCCGCTCGAAGAGGCCGAGCTGCTCGCGTCCGCGCGCCATGAAGCCGGCGAAGGCCTCGGGCTGGCCGGCCTTGAAGTCGATCCAGCGGTTCATGTCCACGCCGCCGAAGAGCCACGAGGTGTTCATGCAGTGGTGCACGTCGGCCTCTTCGATGTCGTTCACGTAGGCGGCGCCGGCGCGGGCGAACAGGTCGCCGTCGCCGGTGGCGTCGACCACCACGTCGGCCATGATGGCCATGCGGCCTTCCTTGCTCTCGAAGACCACGCCCTTGACGGCGCCGTCCTGCACGATCGGAATGGCGGCCCACGAGTGGTAGATGAGCTTGACCTTGCGCTCCAGCACGATCTCCTGCGAAAGCAGCTTCAGGCGCTCGGGGTCGATGGTGGGCGACCAGGTGACGATGCCGTGGTAGGCGGCCGTGCGCTGCGACCAGTGCGCGGCCTTGGCCACGTCCTGCGAGCCCCAGTCCGCGCGTTGCGGGCCGGCGATGGCGTCGGCGGGCAGGCGGTCGAACAGTTCTTCGGCGAAGCCGCGGATCACCAGCTTGCCTTCCCAGTCGGTCATGCGGTCGATCCAGATCACGAGGCCACCGGTCGACAAGCCGCCCAGGTGGTTGTAGCGCTCGAGCAGCGCCACGTCGGCACCCGCGCGGGCCGCGGCAGCGGCTGCGGCGGTGCCCGACGGGCCGCCGCCGACCACCAGCACGCCGCAGCGGTGATAGACCGGGATGTTCTTGCCGGGCTCGGCCCAGCTGCCGTGGTCAGGGCGCTTGACGCGGCTGTCGCGGTCGAAGATGTCGGAGGACAGGATGCGCTCGTCGGTGCGGACGACAGTTTTCATGAGATGGGTGTCCTGGATTGGCTGTTTCGTCGTATTTTGATTTCAATGTTCATTTTGTCAAACACAAAAGCCGAGAAAAGGCCTTTATTCGGGGTATTCCCTAGTTAATATGGATTTTTATGATTTTCTAAATCAATATCAGGAGAACATTCCAACGGAGACATCGATGAAGAAACTCAACGGCACCCGCCGTGCATTCGGCACGGCGCTCGGCGCCGCAGCTTTGCTGGGCCTGGCGCCGCTCGCGTTCGCGCAGGACTTTCCGGCGCGCAACAAACCGATCCGCATCGTCGTGGGCTTCACCGCCGGCGGCGGCACCGACGCGCAGGCGCGCATCGTGGCGCAGAAGCTCGGCGAGGTGCTGGGCACCAGCGTGATCGTCGACAACAAGCCCGGCGCGAGCACCATGCTCGCGGCCAACGAGGTGTCGCGCGCCTTGCCCGACGGCTACACGCTGCTGTACGCGCCCTCGTCCACGATGGCGCAGAACCCGCACACCTTCGCGCAGGTGCCCTACGACCCGTTCAAGGACTTCACCGCCATCTCGATGGGCGGGCGCGGACCGCTGGTGCTGTCGGTCAGCACCTCGGTGCCGGCCCACAACGTGAAGGAACTCGTGGCCTACGTGAAGGCGAATCCCGGCAAGGTGAGCTACGCCTCGTTCGGCGCGGGCACCTCGTCGCACATCTACGGCGAGGCCTTCGTGAAGAAGACCGGCGTCGATGCGGTGCACATCCCCTACAAGGGCGGCTCGGACGCGGCCAAAGACCTGATCGGTGGGCGCGTGCAGTACATGTTCGACTCGGCCTCGTCGGCCATCATCACCTCGGCCACGGGCAAGGTGAAGGTGCTGGCCATCGCGGCGAACGCGCGCATCCCGGCGCTGCCCGACGTGCCCACCTTCGCCGAACAAGGCTACGCCGGGCTGGACCTGCCGAGCTGGCTCGGCTTCTACGGGCCGGCGCGCATGCCGGCGCCGGTGGTCGCCAGGCTCAACGCGGCGCTCACGCAGGTGCTCGCGATGCCGCAGGTGCGCGAGTTCTATCGCACGGGCGGCTACGAAGCCGGTGCGACGACGCCGGAAGAATTCGCCGGCATCACGCGCACGACCTACGAGCGCTGGGGCGCGATGGTGCAGCAGGTAGGCTTGGCCAAGCAATGAGCCTTTCTTCCTTCATCACCCGACGCAGCGCGGCCGCGTGGCTTGCGCTGGGCGCGATCGCCTTGCCGCTGTCTTCATTCGCGACCTCACCCGCGGACTTTCCGGTCAAGGGCCGCAGCATCCGCATCGTGCTCGGCCTGGCGGCGGGCGGCGCGTCCGACGCGCAGGCGCGCTTCGTCGCCAACAAGCTCGGCGAGGCGCTGCAGACGCCGGTCATCGTGGAGAACCGCCCGGGCGCGAGCTTCATCCTCGCGACCGAGGAAGTGATCCGAGCGGCGCCCGATGGCTACACCTTCATGTACGCGCCCTCTTCCGTGGTCGCGCAGAACCCGCAGACGCTGGCACAGGTGCGCTACGACCCGTTCAAGGACTTGACGCCCATCTCGCTCGGCGCGCGCGGCCCGCTGGTGCTGACGGTGCACGCGAGCGTGCCGGCGCGCAACGTGCAGGAGCTGGTGGCGTACATCAAGGCCAACCCGGGAAAGATGAGCTACGCCTCGTTCGGCTCCGGCACCTCGTCGCACATCTACGGCGAGGTCTTCGCGCGGCAGGCCGGGCTCGACGTCGTGCACGTGCCTTACAAGGGCGGTGCCGATGCGGCGAAGGACTTCCTCGCGGGCCGCGTGCAGTACTACTTCGACGCGGCGCCCAACGCCATCCAGAACACGGCCACCGGCAAGGTGCGCATGCTCGCGGTGGCGGCGCCGAAACGCAGCGCGATGCTGCCCGATGTGCCCACGATGAGCGAGCAAGGCGTGAGCGGCGTCGACATGGCGAGCTGGCTCGGCTTCTACGGCCCGGCGCGCATGCCGGCGCCGGTGGTCGCCAAGCTCAATGCCGCGCTGGCGCAGGTGCTGGCGATGCCGGCCACGCGCGACTTCTTCCGCCAGGGTGCGTACGAAGCCGAATCGTCGACCCCGCAGCAGTTGGCCGACCTGACGCGCACGACCTACGACCAGTGGGCCGAGACCATCCGCAAGCTCGGCCTCACGAAGCAGTAACCGGTCGCGGCGACGTTCAGCCGAAGAACTTCAGCAGCCGCGCATTGGTCTCGTCGGCGCGTTCGTACTGCACCCAGTGCCCCGCGCCGTCGATCACCACGCCTTCGCGGCTAGGACCTTCGCTGGCCAGTTGCGCCACCAGCGGACGCGAATCGGCGGTGACGTCGAACTCGCCCCACAGCAGCAGCGTCGGCACACCCAGCGCGTCGATCGCGGCCTGCAGTCCGCCCGAGAGCGACACCTCCTTGCTGCGAAAGCGCGTGCCATGGCACGAGAGGTCGTGGATCTCGAAGGCCAGCGGATCGATGGCGGCCGGCGCGTGCAGCATCAGCGCGCCCAGGTTGTGCATGAGCGCGGCGCGTTCGGTCTCGCGGTCGGGGGCGGCGCGCCAGTTGATCATCTCGACCGTCATGCGGCGCAAGGTGCCGTGGCCGCCGCTGCCCATCAGCGCCAGCCGGCGGATCGCGCCGCGCCGCACCGCGAAGCGCGCAGCGGTAAGCCCGCCGAACGAGAAGCCGCCCAGGTCGATGGGCGTGCCGGCGCCGATGAGCGCATCGAGCGTGCCGCCGAGCGCGGCCAGGAGCGGCACCAGCGCGTCTTCGCCGGGCGCCACGCGCGGCAGCGCATCGGAATCGTGAAAGCCGGGCATGTCGGGCAGGAGCAGCGTGCGCTGCGCCGACAGCGCCTCGGCGTTGCGCAGCCAGTGCATCCAGCTGCCGTGGCCGCCGTGCAGCAGCACGATGGGCGGCTTCGTCGTGTCGGTGCCGAAGCGGCGCCAGCGCACGCGCACGCCGTCGTGCACCAGGTCGTGCGAGGTGGACAGGGCTTCGATGCGGGCGATCTGGCGCCGGGCTTCGGCGGATTCGTCGGGGGTGGGCAGAGCGGGCGTGGGCATGGCTTCATTCTGCCGCGCGGCCCGCGTGCCTTCAGGCGGCGCCGAACCGGTAGCTCGACACCACGAGCCCGCCCATGAAGGCGTCCTCGTGGTACACGCGCTCGCCGACGTCGCCCTCGGCCGCACCCACCGCGACCATCAGCGGAATCAGGTGCTCCTCGCGCGGGTGCGCCATGCGCGCCGACGGAGCCGAGGCCCAGTCCTGCAGGCGTTGCACGCGCGCCTGCGGCGTGGCCTGCACAGCCGTCTCGTCGAGCCAGTCGCCGAAGGCCTTGGACACGCCGTGCGCCTGCGGACCGAAGTTGCGCAGGTTGTGATAGCTCAGGCCGCTGCCGACGATGAGCACGTTCTCGTCGCGCAGTGGCGCAATCGCGCGGCCCAGCGTCAGGTGCTCGGCCGGGTCGAGCCCGCGCCGCAGCGACAGTTGCACCACCGGCACCTCGGCGTTCGGGTACATCGCGGCCATCGGCGAGAACATGCCGTGGTCGTAGCCGCGCTCGGGGTCGATCTGCGCCGGCAGGCCGGCGACGGCGATCAGCGACTGCACGCGTTGCGCGAGCTCCGGCGAACCGGGCGAGGCATAGCGCACCTCGTAGGTGTGGGCCGGAAAGCCGCCGTAGTCGTAGATCATGGGCGGGCGCGGGTTGCCCTGCACGGTGAACACGGGCGACTCCCAGTGCGCCGAGACCATGAGGATGGCCGCCGGCGTGCGGCCGATCTGGCGCGGCATGTCGGCCAGCGAGGCGGCGAGCTGGTCATAGGTGGCGCCCATCTCCTTCTTCATCCAGGGCCAGGGGCCGCCGCCGTGCGAGATGAAGTACGTGGGCAGGCGGGAAAGCGTGGGGGTGTCGTGGGTCAAGTCGATGCTCCTTGAAGGCGTTGGATCGACTGTAGACATTTCCTTTCAGGAAATCGACAGGCTACGATGCATCGAATCCTTTCTTCACAGGAAATCATCGATGGACCGCATGACCAGCCTGCGCGTGTTCCGCGAGGTCGTCGAGGCCGGCAGTTTCGTGGCCGCGGCAGAGCGCCTGGGCCTGTCGGCACCAATGGCCAGCAAGCACGTGGCACAGCTCGAGAAATCGCTGGGCGCGCGGCTGCTGCACCGCTCCAGCCGCCACCTGAGCCTGACCGAGGCCGGCACCGCCTGGTACGAGCAGAGCCGCCGCGCACTCGACCTGCTCGACGCGGCCGAGGCCGCCATCGGCCAGACCAGCGACGCGCCGCGCGGCCAGCTCAAGGTGAGCGCGCCCGTGTGGTGCGCCACGCCGCGCTTTGCGCGCGTGCTGGCCGACTACCGCGCGGCGTACCCCGAGGTGCTGGTCGACATGCACCTGGAAAACCGCAAGGTCGATCTCGCGGCCGACGGCTACGATCTGGCCTTGCGCGCCACGCAGGAGCCCTCGCCCGCGCTCATCGCACGGCCGCTGTGCCGCGTGCCCTTTCATCTTGCGGGCACGCCGGCCTACCTGAAGCGCCACGGCGCCCTGCCCGCGGTGCCGGCCGACCTCGCGAAGCTGGGCGCGATCGTGCCCAGCTACGTGAACCTGGACAACCTTGCGCTCAAGGGGCCGGGCGGGCGCATGTTCCCGCTGCGGCTCACGCCCGCGATGCGCTCGGACGACACCACGCTCACGCTGCACGCGGTGCGCGCCGACATGGGCATTGCGTACCTGCCCGTGTGGCTCATCGACGACGACCTGGCGCAAGGCCGGCTGGTGCGGCTGCTGCCCGCGTTCGAAGCCACGCCGGTCACGCTGTTCGCCGTGTACACGAGCCGGCAGTACATGTCGCCCAAGCTGCGAACTTTCATCGACTTCCTGAGCGAGCGGCTCGGGGGCATGGAAACAAAGGCAGCACGCGCTGACGACACCAAGACACGACGCAGCTGAAGGGTTGCTGAAGGCATCGGCTGCGAACGCACCTTTTCGGGGCAAGGTCATGCATGCAGGGCTACAGTCGAAGGCTCTCCTGGAGACCGATTCCTTGTTCCGCTTTTTCGAAAAACTCCTTCCCCCGTACCCCGCCGCCGAACCGACGCTGCCGCCCCAGGGCTTCTTTGCCTTCCTGTGGGCCTGCACGCACGGCGTGCGCGGCAAGATCGCCGCGATGGCGGTGCTCACGGCGGTGATGTCGACCTTCGAGGCCGCGCTGTTCGCGATCCTCGGGCGCATCGTCGACTGGCTCGGCGGCCAGGTGCCGTCCAAGCTGTGGGCCGAGCGCGGCGACACGCTGCTGTGGCTGGCTGCGTTCCTGGTGATCAGCATCGGCGTGGTGGCACTGCAGACCATCGTGAAGCACCAGACGCTGGCGGTGAACCTGCCGATGCGCCTGCGCTGGAACTTCCACCGCCTGATGCTGGGCCAGAGCATGGCCTTCTACCAGGACGAGTTCGCGGGCCGCATCACGGCCAAGGTGATGCAGACCGCGCTGGCCGTGCGCGAGACCGTGTTCGTGCTGGCCGACGTGCTGGTGGCCATGGGCGTGTACGTGGCCACGATGATCATCCTGGTGGGCGTGCTCGACGCGCAGCTGGTGTGGCCCTTCGTCATCTGGCTGGCGTTGTACATCGCCTCGCTGGTGTACTTCGTGCCGCGCCTGGGCAAGGTCGGCAAGGCACAAGCCGACGCGCGCGCGCTCATGACCGGGCGCGTGACCGACGCCTACACCAACATCGCGACCGTCAAGCTGTTCTCGCACACGCAGCGCGAGGCCGGCTTTGCGCGCGACGCGATGCGCGAGTTCATGAAGACGGGCTACGGCCAGATGCGGCTGGTGAGCGCCTTCGAGATCGTCAACCACACGCTGAGCATGGGCCTCACGGCCGGCATGGCGGGCATGGCGCTGTGGCTGTGGTCGCACGGCACGGTGGGCGTGGGCGCGGTGGCCGCCGCCACGGCGATGGCGCTGCGGCTGCAGGGCATGTCGCACTGGATCATGTGGGAGATGACCAGCCTGTTCGAGAACATCGGCACGGTGCAGGACGGCATGAAGACGCTGTCGCGCCCGCGCACGGTGCTCGACGCGCCCCATGCCACGGTGCTCGACGTGCCGCACGGCGAGGTGCGCTTCGAGCAGGCGAGCTTCCGCTACGGCGACGCGGGCCGCCGCGTGATCGACGACCTGAACCTCGTGGTCAGGCCCGGCGAGAAGATCGGTCTGGTCGGCCGTTCGGGCGCCGGCAAGTCGACGCTGGTGAACCTGCTGCTGCGCTTCCATGACCTGGAGAGCGGCCGCATCCTCATCGACGGGCAGGACATCTCGAAGGTCACGCAGGATTCGCTGCGCATGCACATCGGCATGGTCACGCAGGACACGTCGCTGATGCACCGATCGGTGGCCGACAACATCGCCTACGGCCGGCCCGACGCCACGCTGGCGCAGATCGAAGCCGCCGCCAGGCGTGCCGAGGCGCACGACTTCATCCAGACGCTGGGCGACGCGGGCGGACGGCGCGGCTACGAGGCGCATGTGGGCGAGCGCGGCGTGAAGCTGTCGGGCGGCCAGCGCCAGCGCGTGGCGATTGCGCGCGTGATGCTGAAAGACGCGCCGATCCTGCTGCTCGACGAAGCCACGAGTGCGCTCGACTCCGAGGTCGAGGCCGCGATCCAGCAGAGCCTGTACACGCTGATGGAAGGCAAGACCGTGATCGCCATCGCGCACCGGCTCTCGACCATCGCCGCGATGGACCGGCTCATCGTGCTCGACGAAGGCCGCGTCGTCGAAGAAGGCGACCACCGCACGCTGATGGCCCAGGGCGGCCTGTATGCGCGGCTGTGGGCGCACCAGAGCGGCGGCTTCCTGGGCGACGGGCTGGAAGAAGACGAAGCCCTGCGCGCCTGAACGGGCGTCAGGTCGGCAGCGCGCTGGCTTCGTACTGCTGCACGAACTCACCCGACGGCGGGATCGGCTTGATGATGTCGATCAGCACGCCGTTCGGGTCGCGCGTGATGAAGTGGCGCTGGCCGAAAGCCTCGTCGCGCAGCGACAGCAGGATCGGCAGGCCCGCCGCCTTCAGGCGCTCGTGCTCCGCGTCGGGGTCTTCCACCTCGAAGTTCAGCAGCAACCCGCCCGCCACCTGCCCGCGCGCTTCGGCGGGAATGGTCGTGTGGCTGCCGTCGAGCACGGCGAGGTTCACCGAGGCATCGTCCGCCAGCTGCAGGTGCACGTACCAGTCGGTCGTGAACAGCGACGCAAACCCGAAATGCGCCTGGTAGAAGGCCGCGGTGCCGGCCACGTCGTTGGTCATGATCACCGGGTAATAGCTCGTCACTTTCATGGGATGACTCCTTCGTGGATAAAACGTACAAACTGCATGTAAGTTAAATATTAATCCACAAACAGACTGCATGTAAATTAGGGTCATGGCCAAAACCCCGGCACGCACCAACCGCGAACGCACCGAAACCACCCGCCTCGCCCTGACCGAGGCGGCCCGCACGCTCTTCGTCAGCAAGGGCTACGGCGACACCTCCACGCCCGAGATCGCCATGGCCGCCGGCATCACGCGCGGGGCGCTGTACCACCACTTCAACGACAAGCGCGACCTTTTCCGCCAGGTGTTGCTGCTCGAGGCGCAGGCGGTCGCGGCCGACATCGATGCCGTCACGCCCGACGAGCTCGGCCCGCGCGAAGCCCTGCTCGTGGGCAGCGAGGCCTACCTGAAGGCGATGACGGTGCCGGGGCGCACCCGGCTGCTGCTGATCGACGGGCCGGCCGTGCTGGGCCTGGCGGAAATGATGTCGATGGACGACGCCACCTCGGCGAACTCGCTGCGCCAGGGGCTGGCGCGCGCCGGCATGGGCCGCGGCGAGGTGTCGCTCGACGCCCTCGCCCGCCTGCTGTCGGCCGCCTTCGACCGCGCGGCCCTGGAGATCGATGCAGGCGCTGATGCCGCCAAGGTGCGGGCCGCCATGCTGTGGCTGCTGGAGCAGGCGCTCCCGCCCAGGAGAAACTAGACCGCGCCTCGCCCACCCATGCGCACGGGCCATTTCGCGACGGTGCCGCGCTGCATCGATTCGAGCGTCGTCTGCGTGAACACGTTGATGCTCACGTGCCGCGCGAGGTAGTGCTCCAGCACCAGCCCCAGCAGGTACGGGCTCGTGCCCGAGAACCCTTCTTCATCAACGCTCAGCGTGCACTGCACGCCGCGCCCGTAGATCAACGGCCCCGCGCCCGGCAGGCGCCGCGTCACGGGCTCGATGCGCGAGCCGACGAGGCAATCGATCTGCCGGCGCAGCACGTCGTTGTCGGCCGTGACGAACAGCCGCAGCATGTCGCGCAGCGCCTGCGCGCCCTCGCGGTGCGGCATGTCGGCCAGCGGCAGGTGGTTGAAGCCCAGCTGGCGGATCAGCCGCCATGCGATCTCGCGCTGCGCGAACGGCGACTTGGGCGTGCTCGGCGCACGGATGAGGCCCACGGCCGACACCGGGATCGAATCGGCCACCGCGAGGTCGGCCTGCCCGTTGCGCGGCACCAGGCACGGCAGGTCGCGATTGGTGAGCATCGCCTTCACCGACAGATAACGCAGGCTCTCGGGGTACGGCGCCTCCTGCTGGTCGACCAGCGACAGGAACACCTCGGTGCCGATGTAGGGCGTGCGCGTGCCGTACTTGCGCGCCGTTTCGGACACCAGGCGCGGTTCGCGCCGCACCGAGAAGTAGCGGCCGTGGTTGCCCTCGTCTTCGTTGAGCGTCTGGTAGAGCGGGCGGAAGTCGATCTCGGCCGTGGTGCGCGCCTGCTGGCCGGCGATGCGCTGCACCGAATACACCTCGAAATCCATCGGCCGCGAACGGTCAGGCACGAGGTGGAACTCGGTCTGCGCGCTGTCGAGTTCGATGCGGTCGGTGCGCCGCTCGAACAGGTTGACCACCGGCGTGCTGAACAGCGCGAACTGCGCCGCATCGACCAGCGCCCCCAGCGCGCCGGGCGGCTTGCTCAGCAGCACGACGATCTCGACCTCCTTGCCGGGAATGCGCGCCAGCCCTGGCGCGAGCTGCGTGAGCGTGAAGAAGTAGAAGCGCTCGGGGCACGCGAAGTACTCGTGCAGCAGGTTGTGGCCATGGAAGGTGTTCCACGCCAGCGGCAGCAGGCCTTCGCCCGGCCCCAGCCCTTCGTGCACCAGCGCGCCTTCGGTCACGACGTGCGGACGGTCCATCAGCTGGCCGGGCTCGCCGATGAAGGTCGCGACCGCCGAGGTGTGCAGCAGCTCGAACAGGTGCGACGCCACCTGCTCGTTGCCGCGCAGGTAGATCGGCAGCCGGTCGAGCCCCGACAGTGCCGAGAAGCCCATCTCGCCCACGATGCGCAGCCGCAGGCGCAGCGCGCCCGTCACCTGCACATGCGGCGGCACGTAACGCTCCAGCGCCGGGATGTCGGGCGGTGCGCCGGTGAGCCGGGCCTCGGCGATCTCGAAGGGCCACAGCGTCACGTCCTGGCTGGAGCGGAACTCGCACGGCGTCTGCTCGCCCGCGGGCACGCGCGCATGGAAGGCCGTGCCGCGCGGCACCACGAAGCCGCGCGTGAAGTCGCCCTCCTTCACGCTGGGGTGCAGCTGCGCCACGGCCATCGACGGCGTGGGGCTCAGGTAGTTGGGGTACAGCACCTCGAGCAGGCGCTGCGTGAAGCGCGGAAATTCGGCGTCGAGCTTGATCTGCATGCGCGCCGACATGAAGCTAAACGACTCGATGAGCCGCTCCACGTACGGGTCGGCCACCTCGATGCCGTGCATGCCCAGGCGGCGGGCGATCTTGGGGTGCGAAGCGGCGAACTCGCTCGCCGCCTCGCGCATGTAGACGAGTTCCCGGTTGTAGTACTCGAGGAGTTGCGGGTCCATGACGGTGAGCCTTCCCTGGCGTGGTTGAAATAAAGGAGAAATGAAAGACAGACAGGCTTCAGTCCGCCGCGCCGACGATGCGCATGCGGTTGGTCTCGAGATCGACCGCGCTTTGCACCGTGAAGGCCAGCGGGTACGGCTTCAGGTGGATGAGCGCGCGGATCTCGAACAGCAGCACGTTGTAGGCCTCGGCCGCGCCGTCTTCCTTCATGAGCGGCACCACCTGCACGCTGTCGGGGATCAGGCGCGGCTCGTAGTCGCGGATCGCGCGGCGGATGATGCGTTCGATGTCCGCCCACTTGCGCTCCGACAGGTAGCTGCCGGCCAGCGGCGGCACGCCGTAGTTGACGGTGGAAGACGCCGCGTCGGCATGGCGCGTGCGGTCGATCAGGTCTTCGGCGTTGGTGGTGTTGAACAGCAGGGCCAGGTCGCGCTGGATGATCTCGCGCATCCGGGCCGGCGTGGCCGTGTACTCGGACGGCAGCTCGGCGCTGCGGCCGGGCGCCTCGTCGCGCAGGCGGTCGAACAGCGTGGGCAGCAGCTGCGCGTTGACGCGCGGCGCGGCGGGTGCATCGGGCCCGCGGGGCGCGCGGGCGCCGGGGTGCGCGGGGTGGGAACCTGTGAACGGGGATTGCTCGGTGAGCCGCATGACCTGGCCTTTTCTGGAAGGGGCAGAGTCTTGCGTGGATGCCCGCCGCTCATTGCAAACAATGGTCACACAGCAGGCCGGGCGCGCACGCCCACGCTCACGTCCACGCCCATCCCGGGCATTTGTCGCCGTCTGCGCGCTTCGCGAGTCCTACAGCACGCACCGTCCCTCGCCGACACCCGTGCGCCAGTTGGCGCCCGATGCTGGGTCATCGCCAACCACAAGGAGCCTTCGCGTGAATTCCATCATCTACATCGTCGGCCTGGTCGTGGTCGTCGTCGCCGTGCTGTCGTTCTTCGGCCTGCGCTGAAACCGCAAGCGCAGCGCCACGGGGCCGTTCGCGGCCCCGTTTCTCTTGGGCAGGCCTTCTGCATGCGCCGGGCATAATTTGCGCGCCCCGCCACCGCTTTGCTGCGCCGGGGCGTCATTGGCGAAGAAGAAGGGACCCTGTTGATCACCACCACCGCGCTGCGCGCACCTGCTTTTCCGGATGCGGTGATCACCGAGGCGGTCCGATGGACCGAACAGAACGGCCCGCTCGACGACGCGTCGGCCCTTCGTACCGCGGCCTCGCGCGCAGCCGACGGCCCCACCCGCATCGTTGAACGCGCCCGCCACCTCGGCGAGCGCATGGGCCTGCAGGCCGAACTCTCGCGCGGCCGGCAATGGGCGCCGTGGGTGCTGCTGGCGCTGGTGGCGCTGGTCGTGATCGCGGGGCTGGGTCTTGCGGGCCAGGTGGTCGGCGGCAACGATCGCCACATCAACGTGATCGTCGCGCTCGTCAGCTTGCTGGGCCTGCACGCGCTCACGCTGCTGCTGTGGTTGGCCGGCCTGTGGCTGCCGTCGGGCACCTTCGGCACGGCCTCGCTGGGCTGGCTGTGGCTTTCGCTCACGGCGCGCGTGGCGGGCGGCCAGCGTGGGCAGGCACCGCAGTTGGTGCGCGCGGCCACGGGGCTCTTGACGCGTGCGCGTCTGCTGCCCTGGGCCTTCGGGCTCGTGAGCCACGGCATCTGGGCGCTGTCGTTCGCCGTGGTGCTGGCCGCGATGCTGTTCGCCCTCGCCTTTCGCAGCTACACGCTGAGCTGGGAAACCACCATCCTCGAGCCCGCCTTCTTCGTGCGCGTGGTGCAGGCGCTGGGCTGGCTGCCGGCGCAGTTCGGTTTTCCGGTGCCCGATGCGGCCACGGTGCAATCGGCGGTGCCGGTCGCAGCGGCCCAGCGCACCTGGGCGCTGTGGCTCACCGGCTGCATCGCGGTGTACGGCCTGCTGCCGCGCCTGGTGCTGGTGCTGCTGAGCGCCGCCGTCTGCCGCCATCGTCGCCCCGCCTTGCAGCCCGACTGGCAGGCGCCCTACTACCGCAAGCTGCTGGCCCGTTTCGCCGCGCTGGCGCCGCCCGCCATCGTCGATGCCGACCCGGGCCGCGCGCACCCCGCCGCGCCGACGGGCCTGCCGGCTTCCGAGCAGCACGATGGCCTGTTCGTCGTCGGCTTCGAACTGCCGCCCGACCTGCCCTGGCCGCCCGCCGGCTTGCCGGCATCGGCGGTCCGCATCGACGGCAGCGCCCCGGCGCGCCGCGAGCTGCTCGACCAGCTCGTGCAAACCCACCCGCGCACCGTGCTGCTGGTCTGCCATGCGGCCTCGAGCCCCGACCGCGGCACCGAGCGCTTCCTGCGCGAGGTGCTGGCGCATTGCGGCGAATGCCGCCTCTGGCTGGCCGACGCGCCCAACGCCGCCGCCACGCAGCGCTGGCGCGACTGGCTGCGCGACGCCGGACTGGCCCACGTGGTTGCGAGCGACCGGCTCGACGCCGTCTTCACGGAAGGCACCGCCACCGCATGACCGCCCCGACTCCGATCCGCATTGCCGTCGTCGGCCACACCAACGCGGGCAAGACCTCGCTGCTGCGCACGCTCACGCGGCGCGTGAACTTCGGCGAGGTGTCGCAGCGCCCGGGCACCACGCGCCATGTCGAGTCGGTCGATCTCGAGGTGAACGGCCAGCCGGCCGTGCGCTTCCTCGACACGCCGGGCCTGGAAGACGCGGTCGCGCTGCGTGAGCACCTGGCCGGCCTCGACGCCGCCCAGCAGGCCACGCCGCCCGAGCGCATCCGCCGCTTTCTGCAGGGCCCCGAGGCGCACGGCGTGTTCGAGCAGGAGGCCAAGGTGCTGCGCGCGATGCTCGACATCGACGCCGCCTTTCTCGTGATCGACGTGCGCGAGCCGGTGCTGCCCAAGTTCCGCGACGAGATCGAACTCCTGAATTCCTGCGCGCGCCCGGTGCTGCCGGTGCTCAACTTCGTGCGCGACGCCGCCAGCCGCGAGCCGGCCTGGAAGGAACTGCTCTCGGCCTACGGCCTGCATGTGCAGGTGCGCTTCGATGCGGCGGCGCCTTTCGTGGGCGCCGAGCACGACCTCTACAACGACCTGGCCACCCTGCTGCGCGACCGCCGCGACGCGCTGCGCGGCGTGGTCGACGCACTCGACGCCGAGGCCGACGCGCGCCGCCAGTCGGCCTGCACGCGCATTGCGGACCTGCTGGTCGATGCCGCGGCCATCCGCCGCACCGTGCCCGCCGCCGAGTTCGCCGACGCCACGCGCCGCCAGGCATTGGTCGCCGGCGTGCAGAAGGACGTGTTCGACAAGGCCCAGCGCTGCACCGACGACCTGCTCGCGCTCTACGGCTTTCGCCAGGGCGACGCCGACGAAGCGCCGCTGCCGATCATCGAAGGCCGCTGGACGCTCGACTTCTTCAACCCCGAGGCGATGAAGGACGCGGGCCTGCGCCTGGGCAAGGGCGCGGTCATCGGCGCCGCCGTGGGCGTGGTGGCCGACCTCGCAGTGGCGGGCCTGTCGCTGGGCGCGGGCGCGGCATTGGGCGGCGCCATCGGCGGCGCGGTGTCGCAGGGCTGGGGCCCGCTCGGGCGCAAGCTGGCCAACAAGCTGCGCGACATGCACGAGCTCACGGTGGAAGACAGCGTGCTGTTCACGCTCGCGGCATGGCAACTGCAGCTTTCGCAGGCGCTGGAGCGGCGCGGCCATGCGGCCGTGGAGCGCATCCGGGCCGAGGCCCCATCGGCGGACGAGGACGACACGCTGATGCGTGCAGCCGCCGGCGCCGTGCGCGCCGTGCAGCCGGCGCGCAGCCATCCCGAGTGGGAATCGACCGGCGCCCTCACGCGCAGCTTCTGGCGCCCCGCGCCGCAGCGCGAGGCGCTGGCCGGCACGCTGTCGAGCGAACTGCGGCGCGCCTTCGACGCCTGACGCCGGGCCTCAGCCCGCCACTTGTTCGGGCGTGACCTTGGCCAGTGACTTGTCGACGAACGCCCCCAGCCGCGTCTGCACTTCCCCGCCGGTCTGCACCACCGCCGCCATCAGCGACTCGGCGAACATGCCGTCGGTGGCCGACATGTCGGCGATGCGGCTGATCGACGTGACCATCGCGTAGTTCGACAGCGCCGCGTTCTTCGCCACGCGCTTGGCCAGCACCATCGCGGCGCGCAGGCTCTCGCCGGGTGCGGCGATCTCGTGTGCCAGGCCCAGCGTCTTGCCGGCGCGGGCGTCGAGCACGCGGCCGGTGAGCATCATCTCGACCATGCGGCCCGGCGTGATGATGCGCGCCACGCGCACCGTCGCGCCGCCGCCGGTGAAGATGCCCTTCTGTCCCTCGGGCAGCGCGAAGTAGGTCGACGGGTCGGCCACGCGCACATGCGTGGCCGCCGCCAGCTCCAGCCCCCCGCCGACCACCGCGCCATGCAGCGCCGCGACCACCGGGATGCCGCCGTACTGGATCTTGTCGAAGGTGCTGTGCCAGCGCTGGCACACGCGCATGAAGTCGACCGCCGTGCGTTCCTTGTCGTGGTGTTCCTTGAGGTCGAGCCCGGCACAGAAATGCGGCCCCGCGCCGGTCAGCACCACGGCCTTGGCCTCGCGCGGCAGCGCACTGAACACGGCGTCCAGCGCGGCCAGCGTGGCCTCGTCGATGGCGTTGCGCTTGGCGGGACGGTTCAGGGTCACGACGGCGACCTCTTCGTCCATGTGCAGGGTGACGTTCCGTTCGATCACGGCAGGGCTCCTTGGGTTGTTGCGGGTTCCGCCACCGGAATGGGGCGCTTCAGGGCTACGATAGCCCTGGGTACCGCGCTATTGCTTGCAGATCGCGCCCATTCATTTGCAGATTCCGCCAACCGTCTTTTGAACCCGTCATGCCGCCAGAGCGCGCCACCGTCGCCGTCAGCTTCCTGCAGCACCTGCTGAGCGGCGCGCGCCGCCAGCTGAGCCCGCGCGACATCGACATGCTGGCCGCGCAGGCCGGCCTCTCGCCGCAGCTGCTGCGCCAGGACGGCGCGCGCGTCACGCGCGAGCAGTTCGTTCGCATGTACGAGTGCGTGTCGCTCTTCATGGGCGACGAGATGCTGGGGCTGTGGTCACGCCCGATCCGCGCCGGCGCGCTCAAGTACCTCGGGCTCAGCCTGCTCGACGCGCCCTCGCTCATGGTCGCCATGTACCGCTTCACGCGCTTCTGGAACCTGCTGCTGGACGACCACCGCCTGCGCATGACGCGTGCCCACGGCGTGGCCACGATCACCATCGCGCCGCACCCGGAAGCCGCCGCGCGGCCCACCACGCCCTTCGGCCATGCACTGATGGTCAAGCTGATCCACGGCGTGGCCTCGTGGCTCATGGGGCGGCAGCTGCCGGTGCTGGGCGTCGGCTTTGCGTTCCCGCGCCCGGCGCGCTTCGACGAGTACGCCAACCTGTTCCCCGGCCCGCTGCAGTTCGAGCAGGACACGTCTTCGGTGCGCTTTGCCGAACCGGTGCTGCGCCAGACCTTCCAGCGCACGCGCGCCGAGCTGCTCGACTTCGTGCGCCGCGCGCCCGACGACTGGATCTTCGTCACCTTCGACCACGACACCACCAGCGCCACGGTGCGCGAGTTCGTCGCCGCGCACCTCGCCTCGGATGCCACGCTGGGCGCGGCGGCGCGCGCGGTGCACATGTCGGAGCGCGCGCTGTCGCGTCAGCTTGCGGCCGAGGGCACGAGCTTTCGCGCGCTGAAGGAAGAGGTGCGCCGCGACCTCGCGATCCAGCGCCTCGTGAAGACGCGCGAGCCCATCGACCGCATCGCCGCCTCGGTCGGCTTCGACAACACGCCGGCCTTCCACCGCGCCTTTCGCACCTGGACCGGCAGCACGCCGCGCGGCTACCGCCAGCGCGCGGGTTAGTTCGCCGCGCCGGCGAGCGCCTGCAGCTTGGCGAAGTCGCCCGGCCGTGCGCCCATCTGCTCGGGCGTGGAGCGCTTCGTCACGCGCTCCAGCAGCGGCAGGCGGTTGACCGGCTGCACCGTCATGCCCTTGCCGCGCAGGAACTGTTCGTCTTCGAGCTCGCTGGCGATCACGCCGACGTTGGTCCACTTGGCCGTGTCGGCCAGCGTCTTCTCCACCATCGCCTGCTGCGCCGGCGTGAGCCGGGCCCAGGCCGCCTTGCCGATGACGATGCCCAACGTGTCGTAGATGTGGCCCGTGAGCTGCACGTATTTCTGCACCTCGTACAGCTGCTTGGCGCGCACCGTGCCCAGCGGATGCTCCTGCGCCTCGACCTCGTTCTTCTTGAGCGCGCCGTACAGGCTGTTGAACGGCAGCGACACGGGCTTGGCGTCGAGCGCGGTGGCGAAGAGCTGATAGGCCGCGGCGTCGGGCACATACAGGCGCAGGTCGCGAAAGTCCTCGGGGCGCTGCAGCGGCTTGCCCGAGGTCACCTGCCGCGCGCCGTAGTAGACCGACGCGACCATGCGGTTGCCGCTGCGTTCGTTGTAGCCCTTCATCAGGTCCGCGAGCAGCGGGCTCGCGAGGTACTTGCGCACGTGGTCCAGGTCCTTGAAGGCGAAGGGGTAGCTGCCCAGGCCCAGCGGCGGATAGCCCTCGGCCAGCGTGGCCTGCCCGACGTAGGCGATCTGCATGGCGTCGTTGGCGAGCATCAGCGCGTAGTCGCGCTCCTGCCCCAGCTTCGAGGCGGGCACCACCTCGATCTTGATCTTGCCCTCGGACTGCTCGGCGATCTTGCGCGCCGCCAGTTCGGCCTGCTGGTGAAAGATGCTCGCGGGCTCGTAGATGTGGCCCCACTTGAACTGCTGCACTTGCGCACAAGCGACAGCGGCGCTCCCCATGGCGACGCACAGGACAGCAGCCCGGCGCCACGACATCAAACGTTTTTTCATCGGCAGTCCCTCGCGGTGAGAAGGCCCGCCGGCGCGGGTGCGCCAAAGCACGCGGCGGGTGTCGGGAACGCATCCCGGCCGCTGAATGTAAACATTTGCAACCAGAATCCAGACAGGGTTTGCCCGGTCACGGGGCAGTCATGGCCCTTCCCTAGCATCCGCGTGCGCCCGACGCGCCCACTTCCCCACCGCACCTCATGTACCCCGGCGAACGACTCAACGGCTACAGCCACCTGTTCGGCCTGCTGCTCGCGCTGCCGGCGGCCGCGCTGCTGCTCGCCAAGACGCTGCCCACGGGCGACCCGGCGCGCATCGCGGGTGGGCTGGTGTTCTCGCTCTCGGCCGCGGCGCTGTACGCCGCTTCCACGCTCTTTCACAGCACGCGCGGCCGGAGCAAGCGCCTGTGGGAGCGCGCCGACCACTGCGCGATCTTTCTGCTCATCGCGGGCACCTACACGCCCTTCGCGCTCGTCACGCTGCAAGGCCCCTGGGGCTGGCTGCTGCTCGCGGCGATCTGGAGCGCCGCGTGCTTCGGCATCTGGCGCGAGCTGAAACCCGCCGAGACCGGCACGGCGAAGAAGCCTTCGCTGCCGCTGTACATCGGCATGGGCTGGCTCGGCGTGCTGGCCGCCGCGCCGCTGGCGGCCAAGCTGCACGCGACCGGACTGGCCTGGCTGGTCGCGGGCGGCGTGCTCTACACGGTGGGCACGGTGTTCTATCGCAACCGGCGGGGGCTGCGCCACGCGCACGGCGCCTGGCACCTGTTCGTGCTGGCCGGCACCACGAGCCACTACGTGGCCGTGGGGTGGTTCGTGCTCTGAAGCAGCTGCTTCTTACAACGGCTGCAGCTTCGCGGTCTTCATCATCCGCTCGGTCAGTTCCATCTCGCTCGCGAAGCCCTGCACGTAGGCCTCGGTCGTCGACGGGCTCACCTCGCTGCCCAGCTCGGTCAGCGCGGCGATCACCGACGGCTGCTTCAGCGCCTGACCGAACACCTCGTAGATGCGCGCAGCGATCGCGTCAGGCGTGCCTGCCGGCAGCGAGACGCCGCCCCACGACGTGAGTTCGACGCCGCGCAGCCCCAGCTCGGCCAGCGTCGGCACCTGCGGCAAGGCCGCGTTGCGCTTGGCGCCGGCCACGCCCAGGGCGCGCAGCTTGCCGCCCTGCACGTGCGGCAGCGCCACCGAGAAGATCGGCATGCCGAAGTTCACCTGGTTGCCCAGCACCGCGTTGACGATTTCCGACGCGCCCTTGTACGGCACCTGCGTGGCCTGCACGCCTGCGGCCTGCAGGAACAGCTCCACGCCCAGGTGCGAGGGCGTGCCGACGCCGCCCGAGGCGTAGTCGAGCTTGCCGGGGTTGGCGCGTGCACGCGCCACCAGCTCCTGCAGGGTCTGGATGCCCGAGCCCGCATTCACCACCAGCAGCACGTCGGAGGTGGTCAGCCGCATGATGTGGCGAAAGTCCTTGAGCGCGTCGTAGCCCGGGTTCTGCTGCATGCGCATGTTGGCGGCCATGGGCGCGCTCGAGTAGATCCAGGTGTAGCCGTCGGGCGCGGCGCGCGCGACCTGGCGGGCACCGATGTTGCCGGCCGCGCCGCCGCGGTTCTCGATGACCACCGGCTGCCCCAGCAAGGGCCCGAGCGCTTCCGCGAGGATGCGCGCGCCGTTGTCCGGGCCGGTACCGGCCAGGTACGGCACGACCCACTTGACCGGGCGGGTCGGCCGCCAGGCGGAGGCGTTCGCGCCAGCTGCGCGCGCGATGGCCGGCAGCAGCGCCGAGGCCGCGATCGCGCCGCACAGCGCGCGGCGATGGGCATTGATGAGAGTCATGGCTTGTCTTGTCTCCTGATTGTCTGTTTCGGCCTCAGGCCGCATCGCCGATCAGCTCACGCGCGATGATGTTCTTCTGGATCTCGCTCGTGCCCGTGAGCACGCGGTACATGCGCAGCATGCGGAACAGGAACTCCACGCGCCGCCCCTGCACGATGCCTTCGCCGCCGTGGATCTGCACCGCCGCGTCGGCCACGCGGAACGCGGCCTCCGAGCAGAACAGCTTGGCCATCGAGGCCTCGGCGCGCGGGTCGCCGCCGGCGTCGATCTGCCGCGCGGTCGACAGCATCAGCGCACGCGCCGCGCACAGCTGCGTCGCCATGTCGGCCAGCGAATGCTGGATCGCCTGGAACTGCGCGATGGCGCGGCCGAACTGGCGGCGCGTGCGCGCGTAGTCGCGTGCGTCCTGCAGCGCCACGGTCGCCAGCCCCACCATGCCCGGGCAGTGCAGCAGCCGGTTGACCG
The DNA here is from genome assembly GCF_059423965.1 of Variovorax sp. GW458-11-26-14-LB1. Classification (NCBI taxonomy): domain Bacteria; kingdom Pseudomonadati; phylum Pseudomonadota; class Betaproteobacteria; order Burkholderiales; family Comamonadaceae; genus Variovorax; species Variovorax sp. GW458-11-26-14-LB1. Next base: position 3,557 of record NZ_JBWKYW010000027.1, on the reverse strand, counting down.
TGATGCGCCCCAGCGCCAGCGCCAGCCCCTTGCCGGGCTCGCCGATGAGGTTCGCGGCCGGCACGCGGCAATCGGTGAGCACGATGTCGCCCGTGGTCGACTGGCCCGCCATGGTCTTGTAGCCCGCCTGCACCTGGACGCCCGGCTGCGTCAGGTCGACGAAGAACGCCGTCACCTCGCGGCGCGCCGGATCGTCCGAGGTGGACGCCATGAGGACCGCGAGATCGGCAAACGGCGAGCCCGAGATGAAGCGCTTGCGCCCGTTCAGCACATACATGTCGCCCTCGCGCCGCGCCTGCGTCTGCACCGCGCCGGCATCGGAGCCGGCCTCGGCCTCGGTGAGCGCGAAGCAGATCGCCTTCTCGGCCTGCGCCACCGGACGGATGAACGTCGCCATCTGCTCCGGCGTCGCAAACTTCGCGAGCGCGCCGACGCGCGGCGGCCCGCTGAGTTCGCCGAACACATGCGGCGCGAGCGGCGAGCCGCTGGCGTAGATCGATTCCTTCACCAGCACATGGTCGACCAGCGACAGGCCCAGGCCGCCCATCGCCGGCGGCAGCGTCATGCCGTAGAAGCCCATCGCGTGCGAGCGGCGCCAGACGTGGCGCAGCGTCTCCCTGTCGGGGCCGTGCTCGTGGTCGATGCCCTTCTCGCGCACCAGGTCGGCCAGTTCGCCGTTCAGGAAATCGCCGATGCGGGCGATCAACTCGGCCGCGCGCGGCGAGCCCTCGAAGGGGCCGTCGAACAGCGGCGCGCGGATGGCCGAAGCCTCGGTGGGGGCGGCGGCAGGGGTCAGTGTGGTGTCCATGTCGTTCTCTTCGCTCTTGTTCAATTGACGCGCCGCGCGTGGCCGGCCCAGTACGGCGTCTGGATCGCCTTGCGTGCGACCTTGCCGTTGGCGTTCTTCAGCAGCGACTCGACGAACTCGATGCGGCGCGGCCGCTTGAAGCCCGCGAGCCGCGCGGCGCAGAAGTCGTCGAGCCCGGCCGTGTCGGGCGAGGCGCCCGGTTTCAGCACGATGTGCGCGGCCACCGCCTCGCCCCACTTGTCGTCGGGCACGCTGAACACGCAGGCCTCGGCCACCGCCGCGTGCTGGTACAGCACGGCCTCGACCTCCGAGGGGTACACGTTGAAGCCGCCGCTGATGACCATGTCCTTCTTGCGGTCGACGATGTAGATGTAGCCCTCGTCGTCGGCGCGCGCGAGGTCGCCCGTGTGGTAGCGGCCCTCTTTGAGCACCTCGGCCGTGAGCTCGGGCGCGCGCCAGTAGCCGGCGAAGATGTCCTCGCCGCTCACGACGATCTCGCCCACCTCGCCGGGTGCGACCGTCTGGCCTTCGTCATCGACGATCTCCACCAGCGATTCGAGGAAGGGCCGGCCGCACGAGGCCAGCCGCTCGGGCATGGCGGCGCGCGCGAACAGGTGGTCTTCCACCGAGAGGCCGCACACGCCCGAGGTGGTCTCGCCCGCGCCGTAGCCCTGCGACAGCACCGGGCCGAACACGTCCATCGCCTGCATGATCCGCGCGGGCGCCATCGGCGCGGCGCCGTAGCCCAGGCGCTGCAGGTCGGGCAGCGGCCGGTAGCGGCCCTGCAGCTCGGCCAGCAGCATGTTGATCATGGTGGGCACCATGAAGGTGTGGGTCACGCGCTCCTTCTTCATGTCGTCCAGGAAGCGCGCGGGCTCGAAGCCGGTGAACAGGCGGATGGTCGCGCCGCTGCACAGCGCCGGCACGATCTGCATGCCCGAGGCGTGCGTGATCGGCCCCACCAGCCCCAGCAGGTCGCCGGGGCGCAGGCCCTCGCTGCGCGAGAGGAACTTGCGCAGCTGGGCCAGTCGGTTGCCGAAGGTCTGCATCGCGGCCTTGAGCACGCCGCTGGAGCCCGAGGTGTAGTGCAGCACGGCCAGTTCGTCGGCGCGCACGCGCTCGCAGGTGAAGGCGTCGCTCGCGCGTGCCAACTGGCCTTCGTAGGAAGCGGGCGCGCCTTCGGCCGCGTCGAGCAGCAACAGCTTCGGGGCCGCGCCTTTCAGCAGCGGCAGGAAGGTCTCGGCGCGCGCGGCGGTGGTGACGATCAGCGCGGCGTCGCTGTTCTCGATGACCTCGGCCACCTCGACCGGCGCGAGCCGCGCGTTCATCGGCGCCTTCACCAGGGCGGCCTTGTAGCAGGCCAGCTCCAGCTCGACGATCTCGACGCAGTTGGGCAGGTACACGCCCACGCGGTCGCCGCGCTGCAGGCCGAGCCCGCGCAGGGCATTGGCCAGGCGGTTGGCGCGCCGGTCGAGCTGTTCGTAGGTGCAGGCGCGCTGCGGCGTGGTCACGGCGATCTGCCGCGCATGCAGGCGGGCGGCGCGGGATGCGAGTTCGCCGACGTTGGCGACCTCGGGCGAAAGTGAGGGCAAGTTGTCTCCTTGAGGCCGGTGCCTGTGCACCGTGGGGAGAACTTTCGCAAACAACGCCACCGCACAACAAATACCGATTGCTGATGCGCGGCCATCACAAAAGATGATGACCCCGACGCGAGATCTTCCTGCCCGCGATGGCTATGGCTTGCCGTCGCCCAGGAACTGCGCGTCCCAACGCCCCGAGGCGATCATCGAGCGCGCTTCGTCAGCCAGCGCCTGCCTCACGACCTGCGTGGCCGCGTCGGGCACCTTGCCGGCCGGCGTGGCCAGGTGGTAGGTGCGCGCCAGCTCGGGCTCGACGATGCGTGCGATCAACCAGTTCGGCTGGTCGCCCGGCCCGTCCGCGAGCGCGCAGGCGGGCGTGACCGTGAAGCCCGCACCCGCCAGGTAGAGCGAGCGCAGCACGCGCGCCGAGTCATGCTCGTGCACCACGTTGAGTTCCACGCCCACCGCCTCGGCCGCCGCCTCGACGCGCTGGCGGATGCTGAAGCGGCGCGACTGCAGCACCAGCGGCAGGCTCGCGGCGCGTGCGAAAGGCACCGTGGGGCGCGCGGGCGCCCCCTTCTTCCCGCGCCCACCCTTCGCACTTTTGCCGAGCAACGCCGCCACCTCACCCTTCGCATCGAAGCCGCAGAGGAACATGCCTTCGCGCACGAAGGGGCGCACGTCCAGCCCCTCGACGCTCGGGGTGTCGACCAGCAGGCCGATGTCGGCGCGGCGATCGACCATCGCCTTGCGCACCATCAGGCTCAGGTCGTCGATCACGAACACGCGGATGCGCGGATGCGACTGCTTCAGCCGCGCCAGCACCGGCCCGAGCAGCAGCGAGGCCAGCAGGAACGGCACGGCCACCGTGACCGAGCCCTCGGGCCCGTCGGGCGCGCGCTGCAGCCGCTCGCGCATGGCCGCAGCATCCGACAGCAGGCGTCGCGCGTCCTGGTACAGCTGCAGCCCCGCGGCCGTGGGCGTGACGCCGACGTGCGAGCGGTCGAACAGCTGCGTGCCGAGCTCGGCCTCGAGCTTCTTGATCTGCGCGGTCAGCGCGGGCTGCGCCACGTACAGCGACGCCGCCGCGCGCGACAGGCTGCCGGCTTCGAGCACCGCGATGAAATAGCGAAGAGACCTCAGATCCATGGGGCGGGCGGGGGAAAGAT
>NZ_JBWKYW010000026.1:0-87694 GCF_059423965.1 Variovorax sp. GW458-11-26-14-LB1 | reverse complement strand
GAGGAGCCCGAAGGGCGGGGGACATTCGCGGAGCAAGGCACCCCGTCGGCGGGAGCGCCGCCCTGAACAGCAGCGCTCCCACCGGCGAAGCGAAATTACTTGGCTTTACCCGGGTCCTTCACGCCCTTCAGAACGTCGAACTCGATGTTGTAGAGCTGCCCGTCCTTCTTTTCAACCTTGCGCAGGTACACGTCCTGCACGATGTCGCGCGTCTGCGCATCGATCAGCACCTGGCCGCGCGGGCTTTCGAAGACCTGGCCCTTCATGGCTGCCAGCAGCGCTTCGCCGCCGCCCTGGCCCTTGGTGGTCTTGAGCGCTTCGTAGATCACGCGCATGCCGTCATAGCCGCCCACGGCCATGAAGTTGGGGCGCATCTTGGGGTTGGCTTTCTGGAAGGCCTCGACGAACTTCTTGTTCAGCGCCGAGGGGTGTGCGGCCGAGTAGTGGTGCGAGGTGACCACGCCCAGCGCGCCATCGCCCATGTCGTTCAGTTGATCGTCGTCGGTCACGTCGCCGGTGGCGATCATCTTGATGCCGGCCTTGTCCATGCCGCGCTCCAGGAACTGCTTCATCACCGCCGCGCCCGCGCCCGAGGGCACGAAGACGAACAGCGCGTCGGGCTTGGCGTCGCGCACCTTCTGCAGGAACGGCGCGAAGTCGGGGTTGCGCAGCGGCACGCGCAGCTTCTCGAGCACCTTGCCGCCGTTGAGCTGGAAGCGGTCGCTGAAGAACTTCTCGGCGTCGTTGCCGGGGCCGTAGTCGGTGACCAGCGTGACCACCGACTTCACACCGTTCTTGGGCGCCCAGTCGCCCATCACCACCGACACCTGCGGCAGCGTGAAGCTGCTGCGCACGATGTAGGGCGAGGCCTCGGTGATGCTCGAGGTGGCGGCGGCCATCACGACCTGCGGCGTCTTCGACTGCGTGGCCAGCGGCGCGGCGGCCAGCGCGGCCGGGGTGATGCCGAAGCCGGCGATCACGTTGACCTTGTCGTTGACGATGAGCTCCTGCGCCAGGCGCTTGGTCACGTCGGGCAGGCCGGTGTCGTCCTTCACGATCAGCTCGACCTTCTTGCCGGCCACGGTGTCGCCGTTCTGTGCCATGTACAGGCGCGCGGCGGCCTCGATCTGGCGGCCGGTGGAGGCCGACTGCCCCGTCATCGGCAGGATCAGGCCGATCTTGAACTTGTTGTCCTGGGCGCTGGCCACAGGCAGCGACAGCGCGGTGGCGAGCGCAATCGCCGAAAGGCCGGCGGTCTGGATGAGATGGCGTCTTTGCATGGAATTTTTCCTTTGAGGGACGGAACGCGAAACCGGGCGTATTTTGAACAATTCGCAACAATTGACGGAGCAGGCAACCACCTACCCACCCGCCGCACGGGTCTTTGTTGCGCGATCAGTCGAATGGTTGCGCGATGATCGCGCAACCGATGTTTTCAACGGTCCGGGCGGTACGCGGAATCGAGCGTGAGCGTACCCACGGCGCGTGACACGCAGGCGCAGATGCGCGTGGTCGCCTGCTTCTCGTGCGGGCTCAGGAACACGTCGCGGTGGTCGACTTCGCCGTCCACGGCCAGCACGTCCATGGCGCACAGGCCGCACTCGCCGCGCTTGCAGTCCGACAGGGTCTGCACGCCGGCCGCATCGAGCGCATCGAGCAGGGTGCAGTCGGCCGGCACGGTGATCGACAGGTCGTGGCGCGGAATGCGCACGGTGAAGGCCTGCGTGGCGAGGCGGCCGCTGCTGCCGAAGGTTTCGAAACGCAGATCGGCGAGCGGCCGGCCCGCCGCGGCCCAGGCGCGCTTGACGGCTTCGAGCATCGGCACCGGGCCGCAGGTGTAGAGCTGGCCGCCGGGTGGCAGCGCGGCGATGGCGGCGTCGAAGTCGATGGGCGCGGCGCCTTCGTGCGCCTGCACGCCGGCCTCGCCCAGCGCGTCGCGCAGGGTGTCGAGATAGCCGAACTCGCCTGCGTGGCGTGCGCCGTACAGCATGGCCACCGGCACGCCGCGGCGTCGGGCCAGCGCGCCCAGGCGCTGCGCCATCAGCACCAGCGGCGTGATGCCGATGCCGCCAGCCACGAGCAGGTAGCCGGGCGCCGCGAGGTCGAGCGGAAAGTGGTTCTGCGGCGCGCTCACCTGCAGCCGGTCGCCCTCGGCCAGGCGCCACATGGCGCGCGAGCCGCCACGGCCGTCGTCCAGCCGCTTGACGGCGATGCGCCAGCAATTGCCGTCGCCCTCGCCCACCAGCGAGTAGGAGCGCGTCTGCACGCGACCCTGCTCGGTCATCACCTGCACCTGCAGGTGGGCGCCGGGCTCATGCGCGGCGACGAAGTCGGTGTCGGGGCGCAGCGTGAACTCGCGCACGGTGGGCGTGACGTCGCGCAGCGCCACCACCTGCGCCTGCATCCATTGAAGATCGCTTTTCATCGGGGAACACCAGCGGGGAAAGAAAGAAAAAAGAAGTCGTCGATCAGCCGCGACGGCGGATCAGTTGCACGCCCGGCAGCGGGCGCTGTTCGGCGCTCGGCGTGCCGTGCAGCGCCTCGCGCAGGTTGCGCCGTGCGATGCGGCTGTGCTCGCGCATCAGCGCCTCGGCGCGCGAGCCCTCGCCGGACTCGATGGCGTCGAGCACCTGCAGGTGCTGGTCTTGCGCGATCACGAGCATGTCGCGCGCGGCCGGCGAATTGGCCTGCACGATGACGAAGCCCGAGGGCGAGGCGAACGGCAGGTTGACCACGCGTTCGAGCTGCTGCGCGATGACGGGGCTGCCCGCCATCTCGCACAGCAGCGCATGGAATTTCTCGTTGTGCGTCACGTAGCGCGAGAAGGCCGCGTCGTCGAGCGCGGGCTCGCGCAGCAGCTCGTCTATGCGCGTGAGGCAGGCGCGCGCTTCGCGCAGCACCACGGGCGCCGCGCCGCGCTCGGCCGCCAGCCGCGCCACGAGGCCTTCGAGCGTGCCGCGCAGCTCGATGGCATCGGCCACGTCGCGTTCGGAAAACGTGCGCACCGCATAGCCGCCGTTGGGCAGCGCTTCGAGCAGGCCTTCCTGTTCGAGTCGCATGAGCGCGCTGCGCACCGGCGTGCGCGACACGCCGAGCTGTTCGGAAATGGCGACCTCGGCAATGCGTGCGCCGCCGGGCAGCTCGCCCGCCAGGATCATTTCGCGCAGCCGCAACTGCGCCTTCACGGCCTGCGAGCTGCCGCTGTCGCCGGGCTCGGCGGGAGAGACGGTGGCGACCTTCATCACGCGGCCTGGCTCTCTGGGGCGGGACGGATCGGGATCGCGGCGCGCGCGGGCCGCTCCTTCTCGATCATGCGGTCGATGAGGCGGCGCGCCCACATCGAGCCGGCGTCGATGTTGAGGTTGTAGAACTGGTGGTCGGGGTGCTCGTCGATGGCCTTCTGCTGCGCCTCAAGCACGATCTCGTCCTCGCGGAAGATGCCCGACACGCCCTCGCGCAGCTCGTGCGTGAGGCGCTGCTCGCCCAGGCAGTAGTTGCGCGCGAAGGCCCAGAAGTACAGGCAGGTCTTGTCGGTCTCGGGCGTGATGGTGTTGAGCACGTAGCCGTTGACGCCCTTGCTGCGGTCGCCGGCGTTGTCGTTCGACGGCACCGCGCCGCTGCCCGCCTCGGCCACGCCGACGTCGATGTTCACCGTGCACGGCCCCTCGAAACGGATGATCTGCCAGCGGTCGACCTTGCCCGTGTAGCCGCGCGCATGACGGATCTGGTTGCCCCAGAACGGCGGCGCGTCGATGTTCTCCATCCAGCGCGTCACGGTGGCCGAGCGGTCGCCGTGCGTGGCCACGAAGGGCGCCTCGGCCACCTCGCGGTTGCCGATCGACGAGCCGTGCACGAAGGTCTCGTGCGTGAGGTCCATGAGGTTGTCGACCACGAGGCGGTAGTCGCAGTGGACGCGGATCATCTTGCCGTCGCCGGCCCAGGCCGGGTCGTCGTTCCAGTGCATGTCGGGCACCAGCGCCGGGTCGGCCTTGGCCGGATCGCCGGGCCAGATCCACACGAAGCGGTGCTTCTCGACCACCGGAAAGCTGCGCACGCAGGCCGAGGGGTTGAGCGTCTCCTGGCTCGGCATGTGGGTGCAGCGGCCCTGGCTGTTGTAGACCAGGCCGTGGTAGCCGCAGACCAGCTCGTCGCCCTCGAGGCGGCCCAGCGACAGCGGCATCAGCCGGTGCCAGCAGGCGTCTTCGAGCGCGGCCACCTGGCCGTCGGTGCGGCGGAACAGCACCACTTTCTGGTTGCAGATGGTGCGTGGCAGCAGCGCGTGACGCACTTCGACGTCGTAGGCGGCGGCATACCAGGCGTTGAGCGGAAAGGCGATCGTGGGCGTCTTCATGAATACGCAATGTATACATAACAGCGAAGAATTCCAGAGTTGAACCCCTTATTCAAGGGTAAACACTGACGTCTACGTATACAAACAGGATTTTCACGAAGGCGCTAGGATTCCGCTCGTTCACAGTCACGACGGAGTTCATTCCATGTCCCAGCATGCCGCCCTGCCCGCCCGCTACGACCACGTGGGCAGCTTCCTGCGCCCGCAGTACCTGCTCGAAGCCCGCGAGCAGAAAGCCAAGGGCCAGATCACGCCCGCGCAACTGCGCGAGGTCGAAGACAAGGCCATCACCGAGATCGTCCGCTTCCAGGAAGACATCGGCCTGAAAAGCATCACCGACGGCGAGTTCCGCCGCACCTACTTCCACATCGACTTCCTCGACCAGCTCGGCGGCGTGAAGACCGACATCCCGGTCACCATCCGCCGCCCCGACGGCACCGAGGAACTGGCGCCGCCCGCGATGCGCGTGATCGACAAGGTGCGCCACGTGAAGGACATCCAGCTCGCCGACTTCCAGTACCTCAAGAGCCAGGTGTCGGTCGGCCGCACGCCGAAGGTGACGATCCCCTCGCCGACCATGCTGCACTTCCGCGGCGGCCGCGCGGGCATCAGCAAGGACGCCTACCCCGAGCTCGACCCGGTGTTCTATGACGACGTGGCCAAGGCCTATGGCGACGAACTGCGCTCGCTGGCCGCCGCCGGCTGCACCTACGTGCAGATGGACGACACCAACCTCGCCTACCTGTGCGACGAACACATGCGCGAAGCCGCCCGCAAGCGCGGGGACGACCCGAACGAGCTGCCGCACCGCTACGCCGCCTTCATCAACAAGGTGGTGGCGCAGAAGCCGCCGGGCATGCTGCTGGCCATGCACCTGTGCCGCGGCAACTTCAAGAGCACGCACGCCGCGGCCGGCAACTACGAGCCCGTGGCCGAGGCACTGCTGAAAGAGATGGACCTCGACGCCTACTTCATGGAGTACGACGACGCCCGCTCGGGCGACTTCAAGCCGCTGCGCTACCTGCCCAAGGGCAAGACGGTGGTGCTCGGCCTCGTGACCACGAAGTTCGGCGAGATGGAAGACAAGGACGAGCTCAAGCGCCGCATCGAGGACGCCAGCAAGTACGCCTCGCTCGACCAGCTCGCGCTGTCGCCGCAGTGCGGCTTCTCCAGCACGGTGCACGGCAACAACATCGCCGTCGAAGCGCAGCGCAACAAGCTGCGGCTCGTGGTCGAAACGGCGCAGGAAGTCTGGGGCTCGACCTGACGCGCGGTTTCTGTTGAAGTCGGGGGCATGACGACGACGCAGATTTACTCCGGCCCCCTCAGCATGTTCGGTGCGAAGGTGCAGATCGCCGCGTACGAAAAAGGCATCACTTTCGAGCTCACCATGGTGCCGTTCACCACCGACGACGCCTACGAGCCCAAGCACCCCGAGGTGTTGCGGGTGAACCCGGTGAAGCAGCAGGTGCCGGTGCTGGTCGACGACGAGGTGGCGCTGTTCGACTCGACGCAGATCTTCGAGTACCTCGAAGATCGATACCCCCAGCCCGCGCTGTGGCCCGAGGGCATTGCCGATCGGGCCCGCGCGCGGCAGCTGGAGCAGAAGTCGGACGAGGTGTTTTTTCCGAACGTCATCAAGCTCTTCGGCTTGCAGGACGCCATGCAGAGCGTGCCGGCCGTGGCCGCATGCGCCGGCTGCGCGCGCTTCTACGAAGAGATGGAGGGCCTGCTCGCCACGCGCGAATACCTGGCCGGCCCTTACTCCTTCGCCGACATCGCCTTCTACATGGCGCATGTGTTCGCCGACCGCAAGGGCGCCGGCATGACCGACGCCACGCCGCGCCTCGTGGCCTGGCGCGAGCGCGTGGGCGCGCGGCCCGCGGTACGCGCGGTGGTCGATCCGATGATGCGGTTCCTGGCTTCGCAAGGGCGCGGCGTGCCGGCCTTCCTGCAGCGCTGAGCGGGCACCGAGGCATCACCCGCCCATGCCGGACCCCCTCTTCGACTGGCTGCCCTCCCCTTCGCAGCATTTTCTTGTCGTCACTTTCGCGTTGCTGGTTTATGTGCTGACCACGCGCACGCGCCGCGAGCAGCGCGCCCCCACCACCGCCATCGCGTGGGTCATGGGGCTGGTGCTCATGCCCTACGCGATCCTGCCGATGTACCTGCTGTTCGGCCAGCGCAAGCTGCGCCCGGCCGGCGCACCCCGGCCGCCGCGTTCGCTGCCGCCGGGCCACTGGGCGGCCGACCTGATCGAGAGCTTCGGCCTGGCGCCGCCCGGGCGCTGCGCGATCCGCATGCACGCCGACGGCGAGGCCGCGCGCGAGGCGCTGTTCGAGGTGATCGACGGCGCGCGCCAGCGCCTGGACGTGTGCACCTTCATCATCGGCGACGACGCGCTCGGCCATGCCGTGCTGGCGCGGCTCGCGCAGCGCGCGCGCGAGGGCGTCAAGGTGCGCGTGCTGCTCGACGGCTTCGGCGCGCTCTCGCTGCCGCGCCATCACTTCGACCGGCTGCGCGCGGCCGGCGGCGAGGTGGCGGTGTTCCGCCCCTTCTTCAGCCTGCGCCGCATCGGGCCGCGCAACCTGCGCAACCACCGCAAGCTCACCATCGCCGACGACCGCTGGCTGTGGTCGGGCGGGCGCAACCTCGCGGGCGAGTACTTCTCCGGCAACGACAAGCACCCCGAAGCCTGGCACGACCTCTCTTTCGACCTGCAGGGCAGCGTGGCCGCCGCCGCCGCGCGCCAGTTCGACCACGACTGGAGCTCGGTGCGCGGGCGCAAGGCGCGCGCCATCACCGCCGCCGACGTGCCCGCGGGCCCCGGCTGCGCGATGGCCCAGTTCCTGCCGAGCGGCCCCGACCAGACCGAGGACACGGCGCACGCGCTGCTCATCGACGCCTGCTTTCGCGCCGAGCACCGCATCCTCGCGATCACGCCCTACTTCGTGCCGGGCGACGGCTTGCGCGATGCGCTGCGCCTCGCCGCGCGGCGCGGCGTGCAGGTGACCATCGCGATGCCCGCGCAGTCGAACCACCGGCTGGCCGACTTCGTGCGCGCACGCGCCATGCGCGACCTCGCGCGCGCGGGCGTGAGCTTTCGCATGCTGCCCTTCATGGCCCACGCCAAGGCCGTGGTGGTCGACGACGAACTGGCCATGTGCGGCTCGATCAACCTCGACCTGCGCAGCCTGCTGCTGAACCACGAGGCGGCGGTGGTGTTCTACGGCCACGACGACATCGAATGGCTGGCCGAATGGATCGAGACCACCGCCTCGGCCGGCGAGCCCTACCGCGCGCGGCGCCCGGGGCTGCTGCGCGACGTGGCCGAAGGGCTGCTGCTGACCGTCGCCTTCCAGCTGTAGACGGGCAGTGCATCGCCCAAGATGCACGAATGCAACACAATTGCAACCAATTGAACATTCACACTAGAATCGCCACCGGTTCCGGTGGATGACCGTTCTTCCGGAGCCCCCTGCATTGCGGGGCAGCCCGCTCCGGCCCGGCCTCATGGGGCCCACCGAAGCGCCATTCGTACCGCCGTTGTCGTGAGAAAGTGCCCAAATAACAGGCACCACTACAGCGAGGCAAGTTCCCTTCCTACGAGCCCAGAAATTAAGATAAAGGTTCACTGATTGTTGCCACATCGTGGGGAGGAATGAGCGGTACGCCCGCCCTCCACACTCAATGAGCAACCAGTAGTCCCCCGCACTTCAGAAGCATCGGCGCCCGTCAGGGCGTATCGCCTTCGGCGACCTCGATGCGATGCAGGAGCGTGACCGGCAAAGGCGGTCGCCGCGGGGTTTGAGCGCTGGGCGCCGGGCGACACCTTCGCGCGGCCCCAAGCGATCCCCTTTGTTGTCGATCACTGCCGGATTCCCCTGAGCACGGGGAGAAAAATCGATGCCTTTCATTGATTCGCCGCTGGCGCTCGCGCGCCGGCTGGGCGCAGCCTTGCCTGTCGTTTTGGCCCTGCTGCTGCCGTTGTCCGCCGCCCCGACCTGGGCGGCCCTGAACGAAGTCGGCCGCGCCACGCCGAGCGTGCACCGCCTGCGCTTCTTCATCGACCCGCAACTGGCGGCCGACATCGGCGCGCCCGAGGCCGGCCGCCGGCTCGCGCAGTACGTGGCCGACCTCAACACCGTGTTCATGCGCGAGACGGTGCGCAGCTTCTCCTTCGACCCCGCGAAAGACCTGCAGATCGTCGCGCCCGGCGCGGCGCCGCCCTGCGGCTTCAGCGGTGTGGCCGGCGGCGAGATCGTGCTGTGCGTCGGCCCCTCGAAGCGCGGCTACAGCCACGGCGGCCTGACCACCAGCACCACCTTCCCGCCCACCGGCGTGACCTGGAACCTGAACTGGACCGCCATCCACGACCCGCTGCGCCTGTCGCGCGCCATCACCTCCGCCGCGCCCGAGTCCACCGAGAAGGACTACCTCGGGCGCCAGCTCAAGACCCTGCTGCACGAGCTGGAGCACGTGTTCGGCGCCGGCTCGGGCGAGTACTACAACGCCATCGCCGTCGCCGACACCACCGAGACCGCGCCCGCCAGCGACCTGGCCCTGGTGAAGCACACCGACCGCTACTGGTGGCCGCGCCAGCACTGGCGCCTCGACCCGCTGCTGGGCACCGTGTTCGAGCAGCGCTACGACCCGGCCGCCAACCGCGTCGCCACGCTCGGCCTGATCCGCTTCACCGAAGGCACCAAGGCGCAGATCAACACCGACTGGCGCGACTGGCCCAAGCTCGGCAGCTCGAAGTTCATGGCCGCGACCACCGCCACGCAGGTGCGCGTGACCGAGCGCGAGAGCGGCGCCGCGCTGGCCGGCGCGCCGGTGTCGGTGTGGCGCGACCCGGGTGCCGGCAAGCCGCTGGAGCCTATCGCGCAGGGCACGACCAACGCCGACGGCCGTTTCGTCTTCGACTGGCGCTGCGGCTTCAGCTGCTTCGCCGTCGGCAAGACCACGCTGCTCGTGAAGGCCCAGGCCCCGGGCCGCGCGCCGGGCGCCACCTGGTTCACCATCTTCGATGCCTTCGAGCAGAAGGCGGTGCAGGGGCAGGCGGCCTTCACCATCGACCTGCCGCTGGGCGTGCCCGACAGCCAGAAGCCGGCCGTGTCCCTGGCCGCCCCCGCGATGGCGACCGTGGGCCAGCCCGTGGCGCTGGCGCCCGTGGCGGTCGACAACGTCGGCGTGTTCGGTGTGAAGGTGATCGGCACCGACAGCCTGCCGATCTGCACCTTCACCGCCCCGCCCTACACCTGCCACTGGACGCCGACCGCGCCGGGCGTGCAGATCGTCCGCGTGATCGCCATCGACGCCGCGGGCAATGCCGAGGTCGCGTCGGCGCAGGTGATCGTGCGCGCGCCCGCCGACACCACGGCACCGACCGTGACGCTCAATGTGCCGCCCATGGCCTCGTCGGCCGCCGGCCTGCCGGTGCGGCTGTCGGCCAGCGCGACCGACGATGTCGGCGTGGCCGAGCTGGCCTTCATCGTCGACGGCAAGACCGTCTGCGCGCTGCGCACCGCGCCCTACGCCTGCAGCTGGACGCCCGCGCGCGCGGGCTTGGCGAACATCGAGCTGCGCGCCACCGACGCGGCGGGCAACGTCGCCACCACCTCGGCCACCGCGCGCGTCGGCGCGGAACTGCGGCCCGAAGACCTGTAAGGGGTAGCGCTCAACGCCGGTTCGTGAAGCTGGCGTTGCCCAGCCCGGTGCCGATGGTCAGCACGCCCCAGTGGCGCACGTCGCGCATGAAGGGCAGCTCGCTCAGGCCCTGCACCACCGCGTCGTTGTGCATGAGCACCAGCGTCGCGCCCGAGCCGATGATCGGCAGCCGCCGCCACAGCGCGGCCGGCAGGTGGAAGGCCCGGCTCTCCCAGTCGCCCGGCAGGTTCTGCGCGCCGCGCGCGATCGAGCCGTCGGAGCGGATCAGCCCCGGGCAGCCGATGCCGATGAAGGGTGCGAGCCTGATCTTGCGGCGCTCGGCATAGATCACCATGTCCTCGAGCATGTCGGCGATGCGCTCGACCATGTGGCTGCGGTTCGGGCCGTCGTCGGCGTGGCGCCACTTCTCGCGCTTGACCACTTTCGCGCGCGAGAAGTCGGGCGCCTTGCGGTGGCGCGTTTTCACGATGCCGCAGCGCACGTTCGTGCCGCCGATGTCCACGGCCAGGATGGCGTCGTGCCCCTTCAGCAGGGGCGGCGGCGTCAGGTGCGCCCACCCGATCAACCCGCCGTCGTCCACGTTGTGCGACAGCCGGCCCAGCTGCACATGCACGCCCAGGTCTTCGAGCATCGCGCCCGCCTCCAGGATCGCGCGCTCGCCCACGTCGCTCTCGGGAAAACCGCCGCCAACCACGATGCGCTGCACCTTGCGCCACGAGGGCTGGCGCACGAAGCGCTGGACCACGAAGGCCAGCTCTTGCGCGAACTCCTCGATGGCGCCATGCATCACGTCGCCGGCGGCCGTGGCAGTCTTTCCCTGCAGCGCGCGGTCGAGCTGCTTCTTGCTCAGGTCGCGCGAGTGGGCCGCGCCCAGCGGGTCACGGCCGGCCTTGCGGCGCCGCTTGCGCCAGCGCTCGAGCAGTTCGCGAAACGCCGTCTGGCTGGCCTGGTCGCCGACGAAGCCGTCCTTGTCGCGCAGCTGCAGGCTGTAGCCGTCCACGCGCAGGCCGGGCAGCTCGCGCAGGCCGTGGATGTCGGGACCGGGGGGCGCGTGCCTGGTTTTTTTCATGACGGTCACTATGGGCCGCCGCGTGGCCCGGGCGCATCGGCTTCGCGCACCACGGCGTGTAGGAGACGGACGGGTACGGCTGGCGCGGTGATGCCGATACACTGATCCGGATGCACCTGCCTCGCAGCTTCTGGCACCCCGCCCTGTGGCTTTTCGCGATGCTCTGGCTGGCCGCCGCCGCCCCCCGCGCGCAGGCCGCCGACGAGACGCTGCGCGTCGGCTCCAAGCGCTTCACCGAGTCGTACATCCTGGCCGAGGTGCTGGCGCAGACCGCCGCGCCGCACACCGCGTCGCCGCCCGTCGTGCGGCAGGGGCTGGGCAACACGGCCATCGTGTACGAGGCGCTGCGCTCGGGCGCCATCGACCTGTACGCCGAATACACCGGCACCATCGCACTCGAGATCCTCAAGGGTTCGCCCGCCGGCACGCGCGAGGCCATGAACGCCGCGCTCGCGCCGCTCGGACTGGGCGTGGCGATTCCACTGGGCTTCAACGACGGCTACGCGCTGGCCGTGCGCGCCGCCGACGCCGACAAGCTCGGGCTGCGTACGCTGAGCGACCTGGCCCGGCACCCCGAGCTGCGCATCGGGTTGTCGAACGAATTCATCGGTCGCGCCGACGGCTGGAAGGGCCTGGCCGCGCGCTACGGCTTCACGCAGACGCCGACCGGGCTCGACCACGGCCTGGCCTACGAGGCGATGACGGCCAAGCAGATCGACGCCATCGACATTTACACCACCGACGCCAAGATCGATCACCTCGGCCTGCGCGTGCTGGTGGACGACAAGCAGCACTTTCCGCGCTACGACGCGGTGGTGCTCTACAAGCTCGACCTGCCCGCGCGGCTGCCGAAGGCCTGGGCCGCGTTGCAGGCGCTCGAAGGCAAGATCGACGAGCACGCCATGATCGCGATGAACGCGCGCGCCGAGCTGCAGGGCGTGCGCTTCGACACCATCGCGCGCGACTTTCTCGCGGGCGCCACCAAGGACGGCAAGACGCCGCCGAGCGCCGCGCGCGGCTTCACGGCCAAGCTCTTCGGGCCCGACCTCTGGCCGCTGGCGCGCCAGCACCTGCTGCTGGTGGCGGTGTCGGTCGGCGTGGCCATCCTCATCGGCGTGCCGCTCGCGATCCTCGTGTTTCCGCACCTGCGGCTGCGTGCCGTGGTGCTGGGCTTTGCGAGCGTGATGCAGACCGTGCCGTCGCTGGCGCTGCTCGCGGTGCTGATCTCTTTGCTTGGCGCCATCGGCGCCCTGCCCGCGCTCATCGCGCTCACGCTGTACTCGCTGCTGCCGATCATGCGCAACACCGTGACCGGATTGACCGAGGTGCCCAACGGCCTGCGACTGGCCGGCACCGCGCTGGGCATGACGCCGCCGCAGAGCCTTCAGTTGGTGCTGCTGCCTCTCGCGTTGCCCACGTTGTTGGCGGGCGTTCGCACCGCGACAGCCATTGCCATCGGCACGGCCACCATCGCGGCTTTCATCGGCGCAGGTGGTTTCGGTGAGCGCATCGTGACAGGACTCGCGCTCAACGACCGCGAGCTGTTGATGGCCGGAGCGATGCCGGCTGCGGCCATGGCGCTGATCAGCGAAGGCATCTTCGAGCTGATCGAATTTCTGATGCGCCGCAGCCGCAGGGCGCCATTGGCCTGAGCTGTTCAGGGCGACGCTCCCGCCGACGCGGTACCTTGCTCCGCGAATGTCCCCCGGGCTTCGCCCTCCTCCTTGATTTCGCTGCGCAAGGCACCCCATCGACGTGAGCGTGTTCAGTGCGGTCGTTGATGGGCTGCGCACCACCGCCGCTTCCCGTGCGCAGGACACTGGGTGCTTCCCGCAGCGAAATCAAGGAGGAGGCCGCAGGCCGGGGGACATTCGCGGAGGGAAGTACCCGGTGGCCTGTGCACGCGCCCCGAAAAACACAGGCGTAAAAAAGCCCCCGACTGGGGGCTTCCAACAATTCAGAAAGAGGCGTCAGGCCAACGTGTAAGCCGTCTTCACCGTCGTAAAGAACTCCTGCGCGTACTTGCCCTGCTCCCGCGGCCCATAGCTCGACCCCTTGCGGCCACCGAACGGCACGTGATAGTCCACCCCCGCCGTCGGCAGGTTGACCATCACCATGCCCGCCTGGCTGTGCCGCTTGAAGTGCGTCGCGTACTTCAGCGAGGTCGTCGCAATGCCGGCCGACAAACCGAACTCCGTGTCGTTCGCCGTCGCCAGCGCCTCTTCGTAGTTCTTCACGCGGATCACGCTCGCCACCGGCCCGAACACTTCCTCGCGGTTGATGCGCATGTTCGCGCCGGACTCGCTGAACAGCGCCGGTGACATGTAGTAGCCGTCCGTCTCCAGCTTCAGCAGCTCACCGCCGGCCGCCAACGTGGCGCCCTCGCCCTTGCCGATGGCGACGTATTCCATGTCCTGGTCGAGCTGCGACTTCGACGAGACCGGCCCCACGTCAGTGCCCTGCGCGAGCGCATCGCCGACCTTGATCTTCGCCATGCGCGCCTTCATCGCCTCGATGAACTTCGGGTAGATGCCTTCGGTGACGATGAGGCGGCTCGACGCCGTGCAGCGCTGGCCGGTCGAGTAGAACGCGCTCTGCACGCTGAGCTCCACGGCCTGCGCGAGGTCGGCGTCGTCGAGCACCACCTGCGGGTTCTTGCCGCCCATTTCGAGCTGCACCTTCTTATGGTTGGTGACGCACTGCACCGCGATGTTGCGGCCCACGCCCACCGAGCCCGTGAAGCTGATCGCATGGATGCCGGGGTGGTTCACCAGCGCATCGCCGATCACGCTGCCGCGCCCCATCACGAGGTTGAACACGCCGGCCGGAATGCCCGAGCGGCTGATGATCTCGGCCAGCGCCCACGCGCAGCCCGGCACGAGGTCGGCA
Organism: Variovorax sp. GW458-11-26-14-LB1; assembly: GCF_059423965.1. Classification (NCBI taxonomy): domain Bacteria; kingdom Pseudomonadati; phylum Pseudomonadota; class Betaproteobacteria; order Burkholderiales; family Comamonadaceae; genus Variovorax; species Variovorax sp. GW458-11-26-14-LB1. The sequence goes on along the minus strand of NZ_JBWKYW010000026.1, from coordinate 73,715 downwards.
GGCTTGAGCACCACGCAGTTGCCGAAAGCCAATGCGGGCGCGATCTTCCAGGCGGGAATCGCGATGGGGAAGTTCCACGGCGTGATGAGCCCGACCACACCCACCGGCTCGCGCGTGATTTCCACGCCGATGTTCGGGCGCACCGAAGGCAGCACCTCGCCCGACAGGCGCAGGCACTCGCCCGCGAAGAACTTGAAGATCTGCCCCGCGCGCGTGGCCTCGCCGATGCCTTCGGCCTTGGTCTTGCCCTCTTCACGCGCCAGCAGCGTGCCGAGTTCTTCCTTGCGCGCGAGGATCTCGGTGCCGATCTTGTCGAGCGCATCGGAACGCGCCTGGATACTGCCCGTCGCCCAGGCGGGGAAGGCGGCGGTGGCTGCTGCCACGGCCGCATCGACCTGGCCCTTGTCGCCCTGCGTGTACTGGCCCAGCACGTCGGCCAGGTTGCTGGGGTTGATGTTGGGGCTGTAGCTGTGGCCAGCCAGCCATTCGCCGTTGATGAGGTTGTTGAATTCAGTCATCGTCGATGTCCTTGTGTGCGTGTTGCGGTGAGGAGGTTGGAAAAGTCCCAAGGCTAGGTGGCGCCTTCGGACTCCACGTAGAGGGCGTACAGCGAATGGCTGGCCGCCATGTAGAGGCGGTTGTTCTTGGGGCCGCCGAACGTCAGGTTGGCACAACGTTCGGGCAGGCGGATGAAACCGATGGGCTTGCCTTGCGCATTGAAGATCTTGACGCCATCGAGGTCTTCGGACTTCGCCTGCGGCTGATAGACCTTCATGCCGTTGCCGGCATCGATGGGTTCGGGAGCGACGGCGCCGTTCCAGCCCCAGCCCATCCAGAGATTGCCGTCGCGGTCGACGCGAAAGCCATCGAGCGCCGCAGCGCCCGTGCCATCGATGAGCTTCACCTTGTTCGACACGCTGCCATCGACCGCCACGTCGTAGCTCCAGAGGCTGCGGTTGGGCGTGCCCTTCCACTCGACAACGTAGAGCTTTTTCTCGTCCGGCGAGAAGGCCAGGCCGTTCGGGTTCACGAGGTCGGTGATCACCGCCGAGAGCTGGCCGTCGGGCGTGAGGCGGTACACGTTGGTCGTCGCCTGCTCGGGCGCGGCCTTCTCGCCTTCCCACGTGCCCGAGATGCCGAAGATCGGATCGGTGAACCACACGGTGTCGTCCGATTTCACGACCACGTCGTTCGGCGAGTTCAGGCGCTTGCCCTGGTAGCGGTCGGCCAGCACGGTCACGCGCCCGTCGGATTCGGTGCGCACCACGCGCCGCGTCACCGAGTGCTCGCAGCTGATGAGGCGGCCCTGCCGGTCACGCGTGTTGCCGTTGCAGTAGCCGGCGTTCGCCTTGTGGACCTTGAACTCGCCGGTCTTCTCCTCGTAGCGCATCAGACGGTTGTTCGGGATGTCGCTGCACACGAGATAACCCTCGCGCGGCAGGTACACCGGGCCCTCGGCCCAGCGCATGCCGGTGCCGACCTGCTCGAGCGTGCTGCTGTAGATGCGGTACTTCGCAAAGCTGGGGTCGAGGATCAGCACCGACGGATCGGGATACCGCTGCTGCGGCTTGTAGGGAAACGACTGGGCGCCCGCGACGGCGGCCACGGCGCCGAGTGCCGAGCCGGCAGCCGCTTGCAGCAGGCGACGGCGATCCATGTGCTTGTTCATTCAGGCTCCTTGGATGTTTCAGCCGTCAGCGCACGAAGGCACCGGGCGCTCAGCGGACCATGCAGGGGCGCTTGTTGTCGAAGGTCCAGTTCGGAATGAGGAACTGCATCGCCTGCGCGTCATTGCGCGCGCCGAGGCCATGTTTCAGGTACAGCTGGTGCGCCTTCTCGACCTCGGCCATGTCGAGCTCGATGCCCAGGCCGCCGCGCGTGGGCACCTGCACGAGGCCGCCCTCGATCTGCAGCGGCGCCTTCGTGAGGCGCTGGCCGTCCTGCCAGATCCAGTGCGTGTCGATGGCCGTGACCTTGCCGGGCGCGGCGGCGGCCACGTGCGTGAACATCGCGAGCGACACGTCGAAGTGGTTGTTCGAATGCGAGCCCCAGGTCAGGCCCCAGGCCTGGCACAGCTGCGCCACGCGCACCGAGCCCTGCATCGTCCAGAAGTGCGGGTCGGCCAGCGGAATGTCGACCGACTGCAGCGACAGGCTGTGCACCATCTCGCGCCAGTCGGTGGCGACCATGTTGGTGGCGGTGGGCAGGCCCGTGGCGCGGCGGAACTCGGCCATCACCTCGCGGCCCGAGAACACGCCCTCGGCGCCGCACGGGTCTTCGGCATAGGCCATCACGCCGTGCAGGTCGCGGCACAGGCGGATGGCGTCGGCCAGCAGCCAGCCGCCGTTCGGGTCGAGCGTGACGCGCGCCTGCGGAAAGCGCTCGTGCAGCGCGCGGATCGCCTCGACTTCTTCCTCGCCGCGCAGCACGCCGCCCTTGAGCTTGAAGTCGGTGAAACCGTAGCGCGCGTGCGTGGCCTCGGCCAGGCGCACGATGGCCTCAGGCGTCATCGCTTCTTCGTGGCGCAGGCGGAACCAGTCGTTGTCGGCGCCGGGGTCGGTCTCGTACGGCAGGTCGGTCTTGGTGCGGTCGCCCACGTAGAAGAGGTAGCCGAGCATCTGCACCGCATCGCGCTGCTGGCCTTCGCCGAGCAGCGCGGCCACGGGCACGCCCAGGTGCTGGCCCAGCAGGTCGAGCAGCGCGGCTTCGGCGGCCGTCACGGCATGGATGGTCACGCGCAGGTCGAAGGTCTGCAGGCCGCGCCCGCCGCTGTCGCGCGCGGCAAAGGCGCTGCGCATGCGGTTGAGCACGGCGTTGTGGTTGCCGATGGGCTGGCCCACGATGAGGTCGCGCGCGTCTTCGAGCGTCTGGCGGATCTTCTCGCCGCCCGGCACTTCGCCCACGCCGGTGTGGCCGGCGCTGTCGGTGAGGATCAGCAGGTTGCGCGTGAAGAACGGGCCGTGCGCGCCGCTGAGGTTCATCAGCATGCTGTCGTGGCCGGCCACGGGCACGACGCGCATGGCGGTGACGACGGGCGCGCCCGACACGACATGGGAAACGGATTCAGGACTTGTCATCTTCGGGCTGTGGCCTCAATCGGCAGTGATGTGGCGGGTGTCGATCAATGTCTTCCATCGCGCCCACTCGCGCAACTGGAAGGCGGTGAAGTCCTCGGGCGTGCTGGCGACGATTTCCAGGCCCTGGTCGAGCATGCGTTTCTTGGTCTCGGGGTCCTGCATGGCGGCGATGACCGCGTCGCTCAGCTTCTTCTTCGTGGCGGGCGGCAGGCCCTTGGGCGCAGCCATGCCTTGCCACGAATAGACCTCGGCGCCCTTCACGCCGGCCTCGGCGAGTGTGGGCACGTCGGGCAGCACGGGCGAGCGCTTGTCACCGGTGACGGCCAGCGCGCGCAGCTTGCCGGCGCGGATGTGCGGCAGCACGGCGTTCACGTTCTGGAACGAGAAGTCGACCTGGTTGCCCAGCAGGTCGTTCACCGCTGGCGCGCCGCCCTTGTAGGGCACGTGCACGCCTTCGGTCTTCGATTGCTGCCAGAAGAGCTCAGCCGACAGGTGGTCGGACGAGCCGTTGCCCGAGCTCGCGAACGAGACCTTGCCGGGCGTCTTGCGCAACAGCGCGAGCACGTCGGCCACGGTGTGTTCGGGCCGCGCGACATTGGCGACGAGCACGTTGGGCGCCTGCACGGGCACGCTGATGTAGTCGAAGTCCTTGGTGGCGTCGTAGGGCACGCCTTTTTGCAGGTGCGGCGTGACGACGAAGGCGCCCAGCGACGACACCAGCAGCGTGTAGCCGTCGGGCAGTGCGCGCTTCACGAAGCCGGTGCCGATGGTGCCGGTGGCACCGGGCCGGTTGTCGACCACGAAACTGCCGCCGAGCTTGGCCTGCAGCTGCTGCGCCAGCGTGCGCGCCACCATGTCGGTGGAGCCGCCGGCGGGGAACGGCACGATGATCGTCACGGGCTTCTGCTGCGGCCATGCATCGGCCTGCGCCGAGGCGTGCAGCGGCGACAGCAGCGCGGTGGCGGCGAGCGCGAAGCCCGTCGCCAGGAATTGCGTTCTCTTCATGCGCGGTGGTCCGATCAGGAAGGAAGGCGAACGGCCTGGCGCGCGAGCAGCTTCCACTCGCCGCCCTGCTTCTGCCAGACGCCGAGGATCTTCAGCGCGACCTTGCCGGGCTTGCCCGAGTCGTTGGTGTCGGCCGTGAGCGTGTGGCGCACGATGGCGGTGTTTCCGTCGACCACCTTGATGGTCTGGTCGGTGATCGCGATGGTCACGAAGTCGGACTTGCGGTCGAGCAGGTCGCTGATGAAGCTGGCCTGCGTGTCGACCTTGCCGCCCGAATGGCCGTAGCTCAGGTCGTCGGACACCAGCGCGCGCAGCGCGGCGGGCGTCGGGTCGACCATGGCGACGCGCAGCCGCTCGGCGGCCGCCGCAACTGCGGGTTCGGCCGCTGCGCCGCTGCTGCTGCCACCGCTGGCGGCACAACCCGCGAACACGGCGGTCGCTGCGGCGGCGAGCAGGAATTTTCTGATGAGCATGTCGTTGTCTCCTGTTTGTTTTGTGGTGCGGTCGACTGCGATCAGTGCCGGCTTACTGCGGGCCGAGCGTGTCGATGAGCGCTTTCAGTGCGTCCATCTCGTCGGGCTTCAGGTCGGTCAGCGGCGCGCGCACGGGGCCGGCGTCGTGGCCGACGAGCTTGGCGCCCGCCTTCACGATGCTCACGGCGTAGCCGGGCACGCGGTTGCGCAGTTCCAGGTAGGGCATGAAGAAGTTCTTCAGCAGGCGGTGCTGCGTGGCCATGTCGTCGTTGGCGACTGCGTGATAGAAATCCATCGCCGTCTTCGGAATGAAGTTGAAGACCGCCGACGAGTACACGGGCGTGCCCATCGCCTTGTAGGCCGCGGCATAGACCTCGGCGGTCGGCAGGCCGCCCAGGTAGGCGAAGCGGTCGCCCATCTTCTGGAAGATCGCGACCATCGCCTCGATGTCGCCCACGCCGTCCTTGAAGCCGACGAGGTTCGGGTTGCGCTCGGCCAGGCGGGCCAGCGTGTCGGGCTTGAGGCGGCTCGAAGCGCGGTTGTAGACGATCACGCCGAACTTCACGCTCTTGCACACGGCCTCGACGTGCGCGGCCAGGCCTTCCTGGCCGGCTTCGGTGAGGTAGTGCGGCAGCAGCAGGATGCCGTGCGCGCCGGCCTTCTCTGCCGCTTGCGCGCACTGGATGGCGAAGCGCGTCGGGCCGCCGGCGCCGGCAATGATCGGCACCACGCCGCGGCAGGTGTCGACCGCGGTCTGGATGATGCCGGGGTACTCGTCACCCGTCAGCGAGAAGAACTCGCCCGTGCCGCCCGCGGCGAACAGCGCGCTCGCGCCGTAGGGTGCCAGCCATTCGAGGCGCTCGATGTAGCCCTTCTTGTTGAAGTCGCCGTTGCTGTCGAAGTCGGTCAGCGGGAACGAGAGCAGGCCGGAGCCCATGATGGTCTTGAGTTCTTGCGGGTTCATCGGAAATCGTCCAGTGAAAAATGAAAAAGGGAAATGAGGAAGAAGGGATCGCTCAATCGAGCTTGAGATTGGCCTGCTGGATCACCTGCGCCCAGCGCGCGCGCTCCTTGGCGAAGAACTGGTCCTGCTCGGGCGCGGTCATGGTCACGACCTCGGCGCCCTGCCCCGCCAGCCGCGCCCGGATGTCGGGCGTGCGGATGATGCGGACCAGTTCCTTGTTGAGCCGGGCGATCACCGCGTCAGGGGTGCCGCGCGCCGCGACCACGCCCTGCCATGTGCCCGACTCGTAGCCGGGAACGCCCTGCTCCGCGATGGTCGGCACGCTGCCGATCAGCGGCATGCGCGTCGATTTCGAAACAGCAATGAGCTTGAGCTTGCCGCTTTGCACATGCGGATAGGTGGCCAGCATGCCGTTCATGAGCACCTGCGTCTGGCCCGCGACGGTGTCGAGCACGGCCTGCACGCCGCCCTTGTAGGGCACGTACTCCCACTTGGCGCCGCTCTTGCGCTGCAGCTCGACGCCGGCCAGGTGCGCGGTGCTGCCGCTGGCGGTGACGGCGAAGTTGAGGTCGCTCTTCTTCGACAGCTCGACCAGTTCCTTCAGCGTGTTGGCCTGCACCGACGGGTGCACCACCAGCAGATGCGGCGAGTAGGCCAGCATGGCCACGCTGCGCAGGTCCTTCGACGGATCGAACGGCAGCTTGGGGTACAGCGACGGGCTGATGGCCAGCGCGCCGAGGTCGCACAGCATGAGCGTGTGGCCGTCGGCCGACGCCTTGGCCAGCATGTCGGCGCCGAGGTTGCCGTTGGCGCCCGCGCGGTTCTCGATGACCACGGGCTGGCCCAGCGCTTCGGACAGCGGCTGGCCGATGGCGCGCGCAATGATGTCCGACGAGCCGCCCGGCGGGTACGGCACGATGAGACGGATGGGCTTGGAAGGCCAGGTGCCGCCCGCCCCTTGCGCGAACGCGTGCAAGGGCAGGCTGGCGGCCAGTGTGGTGGCGAGGGCGGCGCCGAGCGCGCCGCGTCGGTTGACGGTCATGGGGGCTGTCTCCTGAGGTTCGATGCAGGCATGCGGGGCCGTGATGGCGCCACATGTTATCAGTCATCGTACAACTAGAAAATCAGCTTGTCCAGACTTGAGCCCCGAAAACCCGGGGCGAACTCAGCGCGAAGGGGTGTTGTCGGACGAGGCGGCGCCGTGGCCGGCCGCCTCCGCCCTGGCTTTCTGTTGTTGCGCGGCTTCCTGCGCCATGCGCAGCCGCTCGCGGCTGTTGGTCAGGTGGATGCGCATCGCGGCGCGTGCCGACTCGGGGTCGCGGCGCGCGATGGCCGCGTAGATTTCCTCGTGCTCGCGGTTCACGCGGCTCAGGTAGCTGCCGTCCTGCACGCGAATCGCGCTGATGCGCGTACGCGGGATGATCGTCGTGCCCAGGTGCCGCATGATGTCGGCGAAGTAGGGGTTGCCGGTCGACTGCGCGATCTCCAGGTGGAAGGCGAAGTCGGGCGCCACGGTGTCGCCGCCCACCTTGACGTTCTGCTCGAACGCGTCGAGCGCCTGGCGCATCGCCACCAGCTGCTCGTCGGTGCGCCGGCTCGCGGCCAGCCCGGCGGATTCGGTCTCCAGGCTGATGCGCAGCTCGAGCACGGCGAGCACGTCGACCGAGGTCGCGATCTCGCCGGGATCGAGCCGGAACACGCCGCCCATGCCACCCGGACGCGGCTGCAGCACGAAGGTGCCCACGCCGTGCAGCGTCTCGACCAACCCGCCCGCCTGCAGCTTGGACAGCGCCTCGCGCACCACGGTGCGGCTCACGCCGTAGGCCTGCATGATGGCCGACTCGGTCGGCAGCTTGTCGCCGGGGCGCAGCGACTGGCTGCGGATCTTCTCGCCCAGGTCTTCCACCAGCCCGTTCGCCAGGCCGCGCGCGCGCTGGCGCGGCCGCCCCACGAAAGCGGCGTTGCCCGCCGGGTTGTCAGCGGTCGTTATCTGAACTTCGGGATTACCCGCAGTCGTTGAGGCCATGACGACGATCATAATCCCCTCACAGTTGTACGACAACAGATAACTTATCACCTAAAAACGGTGACGACGTTGTCCACCTCCTCTGCTTCCCCTCACACATCCCGAAGACATGTCGACGCCTGAAGCCCCCTCCCCCCAGCTCGGCCGCCTGCTGCTGACCGGCGCCGCCGGCGGCCTGGGCCGCGTGCTGCGCGAACGGCTCGCGCCTTTTGCGAACGTGATCCGCCTTTCCGATATCGCCGACATCGCGCCGGCCACGGGCACGCATGAAGAAGTCGTGCCCTGCGACCTGTCCGACAAGGCCGCGGTCGACGCGCTGGTGGCCGGCTGCGACGCCATCGCCCATTTCGGCGGCGTGTCGGTGGAGCGCCCGTTCGAAGAAGTGCTCGAAGCCAACATCAAGGGCGTGTTCAACCTGTACGAAGCCGCGCGCCGCCACGGCGTGAAGCGCGTGGTGTTCGCCAGCTCGAACCACGTGATCGGCTTCTACAAGCAGGACGAGCACATCGACGCGCACGCCGCGCGCCGGCCCGACGGCTACTACGGCCTGTCGAAGTCCTTCGGCGAAGACATGGCGCAGTTCTACTTCGACCGCTGGGGCATCGAGACCGTGAGCATCCGCATCGGTTCGTCGTTCCCCGAGCCGCTCAACCGCCGCATGATGAGCACGTGGCTCAGCTACCGCGACCTCACGGCGCTGATCCAGAAGTCGCTCTTCACGCCCGGCGTGAAGCACACGGTGGTCTACGGCATGTCGGCCAACCGCGACCTGTGGTGGGACAACGCCGCCGCCGCGCACCTGGGCTTCATGCCACAGGACAGCTCCGAGGTGTTCCGCGACAAGGTCGAGGCGCAGCCGAAGGTGGCGCCCACCGACCCGAACGCCATCTACCAGGGCGGCGCCTTCACCGCGCAAGGCCCGTTCGGCGACTGAACGCGCCTCACCACATGCAAGCCGAACTCGTTCTCGACGCGCGCAACGGCACGGGCGAAAGCCCGGTGTGGCTGGCCGCGCAGCAGGCGCTGTACTGGGTCGACATTCCCGCGCGCACGCTGAACCGCTGGCACGCCACCGAAGGCCATGCGCAGTGGCGCGCCGACGAAATGATCGCCTGCATCGCGCCGCGCGCCGACCGGCCCGGCGAATGGATCGCCGGCATGGAAAGCGGCCTGTTCTCGCTGCGCGAGCGCACCGACGGCACGCTCGCGGCCACGCCGCTCGCCCCGGTGGCGCACGCCGCGCCGGGCATGCGCTTCAACGACGGCCGCTGCGACCGGCAGGGCCGCTTCTGGGCCGGCACGATGCTGCTCGAGATGGCCGCCGGCGCACGCGTCGGCCGCCTGTACAGCTACGGCGCCGGCGACGAGAGCGCAGCCCTGAAGCTGAACGACCTGATCGTGCCCAACGGCCTGGCCTTCAGCCCCGACGGCCGCACGATGTACCTGTCGGACTCGCACCCGAGCGTGCAGGCCGTCTGGGCCTTCGACTACGACACCGACACCGGCACGCCGAGCAACCGCCGTCTCTTCGTCGACATGAATCCCCTGCCTGGCCGCCCCGACGGCGCGGCGATGGACGTCGACGGCTGCTACTGGATCTGCGGCAACGACGCCGGCCTGGTGCACCGCTTCACGCCCGACGGCCGGCTCGACCGTTCGCTCGCCGTGCCGGTGAAGAAGCCCGCCATGTGCGCCTTCGGCGGCCCGACGCTCGACACGCTGTTCGTCACCTCGATCCGCCCCGGCGGCATCGACCTGTCGGACCAGCCGCTGGCCGGCGGCGTGTTCGCGCTGCGCCCCGGCGTGGCGGGCGTGCCCGAGCCGGCCTTCGGCGGCTGACCCCTTTCTTTTTCCTTTCATTCACGACAACCACCAAGAGGACGAGACAAATGAAGCTCTACAAGACACTCATCGCACTTGCTGCCGGCGCGGCGGCCGCGTTGACCACGCTGGCTGCCAGCGCCACCGAGTTCCGCTCGGCCGACATCCACCCCGACGACTACCCCACCGTGACCGCCGTGAAGTTCATGAGCGAACGGCTCAAGGCGCTGTCCGGGGGCAAGCACAGCATCAAGGTCTTCAACAACAGCGCGCTCGGCAACGAGAAGGACACGATCGAGCAGACCAAGATCGGCGCGCTGCAGATGGTGCGCGTGAACATCGCGCCCATGAACAACATCTGCCCCGAGACGCAGGTGCCGACCATGCCCTTCCTGTTCCGTTCGGTGGAGCACCTGCACAAGGTGCTCGACGGCCCGGTCGGCGAAGAAATCCTGAAGTCGTGCGAGAAGCAGGGCTTCGTGGGCCTGGCCTACTACGACAGCGGCGCGCGCTCGATGTTCACGGCCAAGAAGCCGGTGCGCAACTTCGCCGACATGAAGGGCCTGAAGGTCCGCGTGCAGCAGTCCGACCTGTGGGTGTCGATGCTCGAGGCCATGGGCGCCAACGCCACGCCGATGCCGATGGGCGAGGTCTACACGGGCCTGAAGACCGGCCTCATCGACGCCGCCGAAAACAACTACCCCACCTACGAAAGCGCGCGCGCCTTCGAGGTCGCCAAGTACTACAGCAAGACCGAGCACTCGATGGCGCCCGAGATGCTGCTGTTCTCCAAGCGCGCGTGGGACAAGCTCTCCGCCGAAGAGCAAGGCTGGCTGCGCCAGGCCGCCAAGGAATCGGTGCCCTACATGCGCAAGCAGTGGCAGGAGCGTGAAGTGAAGTCGCTGGCCACGGTGAAGGCCGGCGGCGCCGAGATCATCGACGTCGACAAGGCCCCGTTCCAGGCCGCGATGAAGCCGGTGTACGACAAGTTCATCACGGACGCGAAGCTCAAGGACCTCGTGAAGCGCGTCCAGGACACGAAGTAAACAGGGCTCGCCCCCAGGCTTCGCGCACTTCGTGACCCTGCGCCCCTGCCGGGGGCCACGAAGGGGCGGAGCCTCTCCATTTTTCGCGCTGGAAATATGTACACCAAACTTTGCCGCACGCTCGCCCGTGCCTGCATGTGGTTGGGCATCCTCGGTCTCGTCGCGGTGATCTGCGCCGTGAGCTGGCAGGTGTTCGGCCGCTACGTGCTCAACAACACCCCCACCTGGGCCGAGAGCCTCGCGCTGCTGCTGGTGCTCTACGTGACCATGCTGGGCGTGGCCGTGGGCGTGCGCGATGCGGGCCACATCGGACTTGAATCGTTCCTCGTGCTCGCGCCCGACTGGCTGCGCCTGAAGATGGAATACCTCATCCACGCGCTGATCCTGCTGTTCGGCCTGGCCATGGCCTGGAACTGCGCCTCGCTCGCCGAATCGGTGTGGGACTACCGCTTGCCCACGCTGTGGATTTCCGAAGGCTGGAAGTACGTGCCCGCCGCCGTGTCCGGCGTCCTCATCGTGATGTTCTCGATCGAACACATCATCGCCTTGGCCCAAGGCCGCGAAGTCGAACCCGCCTGGGGCTGAACCTCATCATGACGACCCCTCTTCTCATTCTCTGCCTCTCGTTCACGCTGTTCCTGCTGCTCGGCGTGCCGGTGGCGTTCTCGATCGGCCTGTCGGCCCTGGCCACGCTGCTGTACGAAGGCCTGCCGCTCGCGGTGGGCTTCCAGCAGATGACCTCGGGCATGGGCATCTTCTCGTTCCTGGCCATTCCCTTCTTCATCTTCGCTGGCGAGCTGATGCTCTACGGCGGCATCGCGGACCGCATCGTCAACTTCGCGCGCAACCTCGTGGGCCACGTGCGCGGCGGCCTCGGCATGTCGAACGTGGTGGCCTGCACCCTGTTCGGCGGCGTCTCGGGCTCGCCCGTGGCGGACGTCTCGGCCATGGGCGCCGTGATGATCCCGATGATGAAGAAGGAGGGCTACCACGCCGACTACGCGGTCAATGTGACGACGCACGCGGCCCTGGTCGGCGCGCTGATGCCCACCAGCCACAACCTCATCATCTATTCGCTCGCAGCGGGCGGCAAGGTGTCGATCGCGGCGCTGATCCTGGCGGCGCTGCTGCCGGCGGCGGTGCTCACGCTGAGCAACCTCGCGGCGGCGTACCTCGTGGCCGTGAAGCGCGGCTACCCGGCCGGCAGCTTCCCGGGCTGGGCCATCGTGGCGCGCTCGTTCGCAGCGGCGCTGCCGGGCCTGTTCATCGTGGTGCTGATCCTCGGCGGCATTTTGTCGGGCATCTTCACGGCGACCGAATCGGCGGCGGTGGCGGTGCTCTATGCGCTGGCGCTCACGATCTTCGTGTATCGCACGCTGAAGTGGGAGCACTTCATCAAGGCGGCTTCGAAGGCCGTGCGCACCACGGGCGTGATCCTGCTGCTCATCGGCATCTCGAGCACCTTCGGCTACCTCATCAGCCTGTACGGCGTGGCCGAGCTCACGGGCCAGATGCTGTCGCAGGTGACGACCACGCCGTGGATGATCTTCCTGCTCATCAACATCATCCTGTTCGTGCTGGGCACCTTCCTGGACATGGCCGCGACCATCCTGCTGTGCACGCCGATCTTCCTGCCCATTGCACAGCAGTACGGCATGACCTCGGTGCAGTTCGGCGTGGTGATGCTCATCAACTGTGCGCTCGGGCTGAACACGCCACCCGTGGGCACCACCCAGTTCGTCGGCTGCGCCATCGGCGGGGTGTCGGTGGGCACGGTGATGCGCACGATCTGGCCCTTCTACGGCGCGCTGATCTTCGCGCTCGGCGTGGTCACCTTCGTGCCGGCGTTTTCCACCTGGCTGCCGAGCCTGTTCATGGTGGTGAAGTAAAGAAAAGAGAAAGGGCCTCCCGATGGCCGATGCGAACACCCGACCGCCGCTGTACATCCGCATCCACGCGGCCGACAACGTCGCCATCGTCGCGAACGACGGCGGCCTGAAGGCCGGCACGGCCTTCGACGACGGCCTGGTGCTGGTCGACACCGTGCCCCAGGGCCACAAGGTGGCGCTCGTCGACCTGGCCGAAGGCGACGCCATCCGCCGCTACAACGTGGTGATCGGCTACGCGCTCAAGGCGCTGCCGCGCGGCAGCTGGGTGCACGAGCGCGTGATGCGCATGCCGGTCGCGCCCGAGCTCGACGGCCTGCCCATCGCCACGGTCAAGCCCCCTGCCCTGCCGCCGCTCGACGGCTACACCTTCGAGGGCTACCGCAACGCCGACGGCTCGGTGGGCACGCGCAACATCCTCGCGATCACGCAGACCGTGCAGTGTGTGGCGGGCGTGACCGAGTTTGCCGTGCAGCGCATCAAGGCCGAGCTGCTGCCGAAATACCCGAATGTCGATGACGTGGTGGCGCTCGAGCACAGCTACGGCTGCGGCGTGGCCATCGACGCGCCCGACGCCATCGTGCCGATCCGCACCCTGCGCAACATCAGCCTCAACCCCAACTTCGGCGGCGAGGTGATGGTCGTGAGCCTGGGCTGCGAGAAGCTGCAGCCCGAGCGGCTGCTGCCGCCCGGCACCATCCCCATCGCCGACCAGCGCGGTGCGCCCGCCGACGACCTCGACGTGGTCTGCCTGCAGGACGACGCGCACGTCGGCTTCATGTCGATGATCGATTCGGTGATGCGCCAGGCCGAGACGCACCTCGCGCGCCTCAACAAACGCCGGCGCGAGACCGTGCCCGCGAGCGAGCTCGTCGTGGGCGTGCAGTGCGGCGGCAGCGACGCCTTCTCGGGCGTCACCGCCAACCCGGCCGTGGGCTTCTGCACCGACCTCCTGGTGCGCGCCGGCGCCACCGTGATGTTTTCGGAAGTCACCGAGGTGCGCGACGGCATCGACCAGCTCACCTCGCGCGCATCCACGCCCGAGGTGGCCGACGCCATGATCCGCGAGATGGCCTGGTACGACGCCTACCTCGACAAGGGCCGCGTCGACCGCAGCGCCAACACCACGCCGGGCAACAAGAAGGGCGGGCTGTCGAACATCGTCGAGAAGGCGATGGGCTCGATCGTGAAGTCGGGCTCGGCGCCGATCACCGGCGTGCTCGCGCCCGGCGAGAAGCTGGCGCACAAGGGCCTCATCTACGCCGCCACGCCGGCCAGCGACTTCATCTGCGGCACGTTGCAGCTGGCGGCCGGCATGAACCTGCACGTGTTCACCACCGGCCGCGGCACGCCCTACGGGCTGGCCGAGGTGCCGGTGATCAAGGTCGCCACGCGCAGCGACCTCGCGCGCCGCTGGCACGACCTGATGGACGTGAACGCGGGCCGCATCGCCGACGGCGAGGCCAGCATCGAAGACATCGGCTGGGAGATGTTCCGTCTGATGCTCGACGTGGCCAGCGGCCGCAAGAAGACCTGGGCCGAGCACTGGAAGCTGCACAACGCGCTGGTGCTGTTCAACCCGGCACCGGTCACCTGATCGAACCACCCTCACGGAGCACAGCCATGGAAGACCTCAAGGACAAGACCGCCCTCGTCACCGGCGCCAGCACGGGCATCGGCGCCGCGGTGGCCATCGCGTTTGCCGCGCGCGGCATGCGCGTGGCCGTGCACTACAACAGCTCGGCCGATGCGGCGGCCCGCGTGGTCGACACCATCCGCGCCGCCGGCGGCACGGCCTTCGCACTGCAGGCCGACGTGCGCGACACGGCCGCGATCCGCGCCTGCGTGCAGGAAACGACGGCGCAGTTCGGCCGCATCGACGTGCTGGTGAACAACGCCGGCAGCCTGGTCAAACGCATGCCCATCGCCGAGTTCGACGATGCGCTGTTCGACGAAGTGATGCACATCAACGCGCGCTCCGTGCTGGCCTTCTGCCGCGAAGCCGTGCCGCAGATGCGCAAGCAAGGCGGCGGCGCCATCATCAACGTGACCTCGGTGGCCGCGCGCACCGGCGGCGGCCCCGGCGCCTACCTGTACGCGGGCGCCAAGGGCTTCGTGAGCACCGCGACGCATGGCCTGGCACGGGAACTCGTGGGCGACCGCATCCGCGTGAACGCGGTGGCGCCGGGCGTGATCCAGACGCCGTTCCAGGACCGCTTCTCGACGCCCGCGATGCTCGAGACCTTCAGGACCGGCATCCCGATGGGGCGCCTGGGCACGGCCGACGAGTGCGTGGGCGCGTTCCTGTACCTCGCGTCCGAACAGCTCTCGGGCTACGTGACGGGGCAGGTGCTCGAGGTGAACGGCGGGCAGTACATGCCCTGAGCCTGCGCCCTCCCCTGCGCCACACAACAGATCAACAACGGAGACAGAGACACCATGCAAAGAAGCCAGTTCGTCCGCGGCCTTGCCGCCCTTTCGGCCACCGCCGCCCTCTCGCTCGGCCTGGCCGCGCCCGCCGCGGCGCAAGCCAACGACTTCCCGAACCGCACCATCGAGCTGCTCGTGCCCTACCAGCCCGGCGGCGGCACCGACGGCCTGGCGCGCGCGTTTTCCGAAGCCAGCCGCAAGCACATCTCGCAGAGCATCGTGATCGTCAACCGTCCCGGCGCGGGCGGCGCCATCGGCTGGACCGAGGTGATCAACGCCAAGCCCGACGGCTACAAGCTCGCCGTGCTCACGGTGGAGCTGCTCACGCTGCCGCACCTGGGCCTGGCCAAGTTCAACTACGACGACTTCCAGCCCATTGCGCAGCTCAACGCCGACCCGGCCGCGATCACCGTGAAGGCCGATGCGCCGTGGAACACCATCGAAGAATTCCTCGCCGCCGCGAAGAAGTCGCCCGAGGGCATCCGCGTGGGCAACTCGGGCAACGGCTCGATCTGGCACCTGGCCGCCGCCGCGCTCGAAGACAAGACCGGCACCAAGTTCGGCCACATCCCGTTCCAGGGCGCCGCGCCCGCCGTGCTGGCGCTGCTGGGCGGCCACATCGAAGCGGTGGCCGTGAGCCCCGCCGAAGTCACGACGCACGTGCAGGGCGGCAAGCTCAAGGTGCTGATGGTGATGGCCGACAAGCGCGTGAAGGGCTTCGAGAAGATCCCGACCGCCAAGGAGCGCGGCATCGACCTGTCGATCGGCACATGGCGCGGCCTGGGCGCACCGAAGAACACGCCGCCCGAAGTGATGGCCAAGCTGCGCGAGATCACCGCCAAGACCGCCGCCGAGCCGCTGATGCACGAGGTGATGGACAAGCAGAACCTGGGCTACGTCTACACCGACGGCGCGGTGTTCAAGGAAACGCTGGCCAAGGACAACGCCTACTTCAAGGCGCTGATCACCAAGCTGAACATCAAGCCGTGAACGCGACACGACAAGGAGACACAGCCATGCAACGTCGCACACTCATCCAGTCCGCCCTCGCCGCCTCGCTGGCGGCAGCCCTGCCCGCCTTCGCGCAGGGCGGCAACACCTGGCCCACGGGCAAGGCCATCACCTACCTCGTGCCCTTCCCCGCGGGCGGCACCACCGACGTGCTGGGCCGCCTCATCGGGCAGAAGCTCGGCACCGTGCTGGGCACGAGCGTGATCATCGACAACAAGGGCGGCGCCGGCGGCAGTGTCGGCTCGGAGATCGGCGCGCGCGCCGCGCCCGACGGCTTCACACTGGTGGGCGGCACGATCAGCTCGCACGCCATCAACGTGAGCCTGTACCCCAAGCTGGGCTACGACCCGCAGAAGTCGTTCGCGCCCGTGACGCTGATCGGCACTAACCCGGTCGTGCTGGTGGTGAACCAGGCCAGCCCGTACAAGACGTTGAAGGACGTGATCGCCGCGAGCAAGGCCAAGGCCGGTGGCCTCTCGTCGGCCTCGGCGGGCACGGGCACCTCGCAGCACCTGGCGCTGGAACTGCTGGGCTACAAGTCGGGCGTGAAGTTCACGCACATCCCGTACAAGGGCAGCGGCCCCGCGATCCAGGACGTGATCGGCGGACAGGTCGACATGATGTTCGACACCACCGTGGTCGCCGGCCCGCACATCCAGAGCGGCAAGCTGCGCGCCATCGCCGTGACCTCGGCCAAGCGCCTGGCCTCGATGCCCGACGTGCCGACGGTCGCCGAATCGGGCATCGAGGGGCTCAAGGATTTCGAGGTGGTGTCGTGGCAGGCGATCTTCGTGCCCGCGGGCACGCCAGCGCCCGTCGTCGACCGCCTGCACACCGAGATCCGCAAGATCCTCGCGACGCCCGAGATGCAGGACAAGCTCAAGGGCTTCGGCATGGAGCCCGCCGACCTCACGACCGCGCAGATCGCTTCTTTCCAGAAGACGGAAGTGGAGAAGTGGGCGCAGGTGATCAAGGCCGCAGGCATCAAGGCCGACTGACCTACCCGAATCCGGCAGCCACCACACCCCCCACAAGCGCCCGGTGGGCGGTGTGGTGTGGGCGGCCCCTCTGTGCCGCCGAGGCGCGCAGCGTTTCGCGGATCAGGGCTCGCAGCTGTTTGAGCGAAGCGAGTTCTGCGAGACCCCGCGAAACGCGAGCACCGCAGGGCAGCCGCGAAGCGGCCGGCACAGTGGGGCCGCCCGCGCCGCACCGCCCACCGGGCGCGCATCCACACAGGTAAAGAACAAGCAAGCAACCAAGGGAAGCTTCCTACGTCCCCAAGGAGAAGCGCTTTATAGAATGCCCGTCCGATTCCGCATTCCAGGCCTTTCACAACGTGTCCGATCGCTCCGCAGTTCTGCCCCAATACCTGTTCCCCAAGCAGGCCCTGACCAATTTCGCCGGCTGGGTCGCAGGCAAGGAACGAGGCGCGGTCACCACCTGGATCATTCGCCGCTTCGTTGCCAAGTACAACGTCGACATGGGCGAGGCGCTCGAGTCCGACATCCATCACTACAAGAGCTTCAACCAGTTCTTCACGCGCGCCCTCAAGCCCGGCATGCGCCCGCTCGCGCAGGCCGACCTCGTGTGCCCCGTGGACGGCGCCATCAGCCAGTTCGGTGCCATCGAGGGCGACCAGATCTTCCAGGCCAAGGGCCACAACTACACGACCACCGCGCTGGTCGGCGGCGACGCGGCGCTGGCCGCCAAGTTCGCGCACGGCAGCTTCGCCACGCTGTACCTGAGCCCCAAGGACTACCACCGCATCCACATGCCCTGCGACGGGCGGCTGGTGCGCATGATTCACGTGCCCGGCGACCTGTTCTCGGTCAACCCGACCACCGCGCGCGGCGTGCCCGGCCTGTTCGCGCGCAACGAGCGCGTGGTGTGCGTCTTCGAATCGGCCCACGGCCCCTTCGTGCTCGTGCTCGTGGGCGCCACCATCGTCGGCAGCATGGCCACCGTGTGGCACGGCGTGGTCAACCCGCCACGCGTGGGCGAGCTGCGCGAGTGGCACTACAACGACCAGCAGATCGACATCAAGAAGGGCGACGAGATGGGCCGGTTCTTGCTGGGCTCCACCGTCGTCATGCTGTTCCCGGCGCCTGCGCTGGCCTTCAACCCGGACTGGTCGCCCACCCGCGCGATCCGCCTGGGCGAAGCCATGGCCAACTACGTCTGATTTGTGAAGCTTTGTCTCGAAACCCGCATGCTGCATGCCTGCACAGCTATAAAACCAGTAGCATCCTGATCCTTCGCGCTATAGTCGTCGGCCAGCCAGACGGTCCATGACGACCAATCACAAACAAGAGTGCGCCGCCCCGGCCTGCCCCCGGCCGACGGTCCGCCCAGCTTCGAGGAGATGATGTCGATGAGTACCAAGGAAAACGCAGCCATCAGCCAGTTGCTCGCCCTGCTCGAAGCCCGCTATGCGCTGCGTGTGCTGTGGGCCCTGCGCGACGGCCACGCCCAGACCTTCCGGCTGCTGCAGGACAGCGTCGGCGGCATCACTCCCAACACCCTCAACACCCGCATCAAGGAGCTGCGCGAAGCCGGCGTCGTGAGCCACGGCAGCGACGGCTACTGCCTCACGCTCAGCGGACAAGACCTGCTCAAGCGCCTGTCCGACCTGCAGGCCTTCGCCGCCAAATGGCAGCTCGGGCAGAGCAAGAAGGCCGCGGGGCCGGCCGCCGCGCAGCCCGCATCGGCCGAGGCATCCTCGCCCGCGGCACCCGCTGCGCCGGCGCCTTCCGCCCCCGACACAGCACCTCCCGCAGCCACGCCGCCCGGCTCCGACAGCCAGGGCTGAAGCGGGGTCCTCGCGGGCCTCGGTAAACTCCGCGCCTCCGATTCCTCTCCCATTTCATCGACGCAAGGAGCGTTTCCCATGCCCACCACCCCCTCCGGCCTGCAATACGAAGACACCGAAGTCGGCACCGGCGCCGAAGCCAAGGCTGGCCACCACGTGCACGTGCACTACACGGGCTGGCTCTACAACGACGGCGTGCAAGGCGCCAAGTTCGACTCCAGCCGCGACCGCAACGACCCCTTCGCGTTCTCGCTGGGCGCCGGCCAGGTCATCAAGGGCTGGGACGAAGGCGTCGCCGGCATGAAGATCGGCGGCAAGCGCACGCTGATCATCCCCGCCTCGCTGGGCTACGGTGCCCGCGGCGCCGGTGGCGTGATCCCCCCGAACGCCACCCTGAAGTTCGACGTCGAGCTCCTCGACGCACACTGATCAGGCTCGCCCCCAGGCTGCGCGGCACTTCGTGTCCGCTTCGCCAACCCCCTACCGGGGGCGGCACCTGCGGCCCGGCGAAGCCGGTTCCGCGGTGTCTCTCGCGAAAGCCACTTCGCACCCCTCTTGCGGCCGCTTTGGCCGCATTTTTACGCTTGAAAAGCCCTAGAGCAGCCCCAAGTGGCTGGCTGTGTTTGTTTTCCGGCGCACGCCGGTTCTTTGAAAAATGTCTGACCCGCAACAATCCGCACAGAATTCTCAAATGCTGCAAGGCGAGCCCAGTCCCGAAGAACTGGAGGCCGCGCAAGCCGCCAACGAAGCCGAGGCGCTCGACGCCCTGGCCGTGGCGCAAGGCGAACTGGCTGCCCTTCAGACCAAGAATGCCGAGCTGGCCGACCAGTACCTGCGCGCCCAAGCCGACGTGCAGAACGCCCGCCGCCGCGCCGACGACGAGATCACCAAGGCCCGCAAGTTCGCGGTCGAAGCCTTTGCCGAGAGCCTGCTGCCGGTGACCGACAGCCTCGAAGCCGGCCTGGCCGTCAAGGACGCCACGCCCGAGCAGATCCGCGAAGGCGCCGAAGCCACGCTGCGCCAGCTCAAGAGCGCACTCGAACGCAACAAGGTGATCGAAGTGGCCCCCGCTGCCGGCGACAAGTTCGACCCGCACCTGCACCAGGCCATCTCGATGGTGCCCGCCGACCAGGACGCCAACACCGTGGTGGGCCTGCTGCAAAAGGGCTACACGATCAACGAGCGCGTGCTGCGCCCGGCGCTGGTCACCGTGGCCGCCCCGAAGTAAATCGGCACTGCCCCACAAGATTCCCACAGGAAATCCCCGCGTCGTCCCTTGAATCGCACCGGGTTATCCACAAGTTCATAACAACATATTTTTCCGAATTTCAGGAGTAAGAACATGGCAAAGATCATCGGCATCGACCTCGGCACCACCAACTCGTGCGTGTCGATCATGGAAGGCAACACCACGCGTGTGATCGAGAACTCGGAAGGTGCGCGCACCACGCCGTCGATCGTCGCGTACCAGGAAGACGGTGAAGTCTTGGTCGGTGCCTCGGCCAAGCGCCAGGCCGTCACCAACCCCAAGAACACGCTGTACGCGATCAAGCGCCTGATCGGCCGCAAGTTCGAGGAAAAGGAAGTCCAGAAGGACATCGACCTGATGCCCTACACCATCGCCAAGGCCGACAACGGCGACGCATGGGTGGAAGTGCGCGGCAAGAAGATGGCCCCGCAGCAGGTCAGCGCCGACATCCTGCGCAAGATGAAGAAGACCGCCGAAGACTATCTCGGCGAAGCCGTGACCGAAGCCGTGATCACGGTGCCGGCCTACTTCAACGACGCACAGCGCCAGGCCACCAAGGACGCCGGCCGCATCGCGGGCCTGGACGTCAAGCGCATCATCAACGAACCCACCGCTGCAGCCCTGGCCTTCGGCCTGGACAAGCAGGACAAGGCCGACCGCAAGATCGCCGTGTATGACCTGGGCGGCGGTACCTTCGACGTGTCGATCATCGAGATCGCCGACGTCGACGGCGAGAAGCAGTTCGAAGTGCTGTCGACCAACGGCGACACCTTCCTGGGCGGCGAAGACTTCGACCAGCGCATCATCGACTACATCATCGGCGAGTTCAAAAAGGAACAGGGCGTCGACCTGAGCAAGGACGTGCTGGCCCTGCAGCGCCTGAAGGAAGCCGCTGAAAAGGCCAAGATCGAGCTGTCGAACAGCGCGCAGACCGACATCAACCTGCCGTACATCACGGCCGATGCCACCGGTCCGAAGCACCTGAACATCAAGCTCACCCGCGCCAAGCTGGAAAGCCTGGTCGACGAGCTGGTCGAGCGCACCATCGCGCCCTGCCGCCTGGCCATCAAGGACGCCGGCATCAGCGTGAGCGACATCAACGACGTGATCCTGGTCGGCGGCATGACCCGCATGCCCAAGGTGCAGGAAAAGGTGAAGGCCTTCTTCGGCAAGGAACCGCGCAAGGACGTGAACCCCGACGAAGCCGTGGCTGTCGGCGCCGCCATCCAGGGCCAGGTGCTCTCGGGCGACCGCAAGGACGTGCTGCTGCTGGACGTGACCCCGCTGTCGCTGGGCATCGAGACCATGGGTGGCGTGATGACCAAGATGATCACGAAGAACACCACGATCCCGACGAAGTTCGCGCAGACCTTCTCGACCGCCGAGGACAACCAGCCGGCCGTGACCATCAAGGTGTTCCAGGGCGAGCGCGAGATCGCCTCGGGCAACAAGCTGCTGGGCGAGTTCAACCTGGAAGGCATTCCGCCGGCATCGCGCGGCACGCCGCAGATCGAGGTGAGCTTCGACATCGACGCCAACGGCATCCTGCACGTCGGCGCCAAGGACAAGGGCACCGGCAAGGAAAACAAGATCACCATCAAGGCGAACTCGGGCTTGAGCGAAGACGAGATTCAGAAGATGGTCAAGGACGCCGAGCTCAACGCCGACGAAGACAAGAAGAAGCTCGAGATCGTGCAGGCGCGCAACCAGGGCGAAGCCATGGTGCACAGCGTGAAGAAGTCGCTCGGCGAGCATGGCGCCAGCCTCGAAGCCGCCGAGAAGGACGCGATCGAAGCCGCGATCAAGGACCTGGAAGAAGCCCTCAAGGGTGAAGACAAGGCCGTGATCGAGGAAAAGACCAACACGCTGATGACCGCGAGCCAGAAGCTCGGCGAAAAGATGTATGCCGAATCGCAGGCCGCGGCCAACGCCTCGGCCGCCAGCGGCCCGGCAGGCGCGGAAGCTTCCGCCAGCGCGCAGGCCGACGACAACGTGGTCGACGCCGAAGTCAAGGAAGTGAAGAAGGGCTGATCCCCTGCCCTTCAAACAAGGCTGGAACACCTGAACAGGTGCTCCAGCCTTTCTCGCTTCCAGTTCCCCGACGAGTTCCTGCCGCCCGACCGAATCTGCTGCCATGGCCACCAAACGCGACTACTACGAAACCCTCGGCGTTCCCAAGAACGCGAGCGAGGAAGAAATCAAGAAGGCTTATCGCAAGCTTGCGATGAAGCACCACCCCGACCGCAACCACGGCGACACCAGCAAGGACGCCGAGGCCAAGTTCAAGGAGGTGAAGGAAGCGTACGAAATGCTGTCGGACGGCCAGAAGCGCGCGGCCTACGACCAGTACGGCCATGCCGGCGTCGACCCCAACATGCGCGGCGGTCCCGGCGCGGAAGGCTTCGGCGGCTTCGCGGAGGCCTTCGGCGACATCTTCGGCGACGTGTTCGGCGGCGGCCGCGGCCGCACCAGCGGCGGGCGCCAGGTGTTCCGCGGCAGCGACCTGAGCTACGCGATGGAAGTCACGCTCGAGGAAGCCGCCGACGGCAAGGACGCGCAGATCCGCATCCCGAGCTGGGACGACTGCGGCACCTGCCACGGCTCCGGCGCCAAGCCCGGCACCAAGCCCATCACCTGCACCACCTGCCACGGCGCGGGCGCCGTACAGATGCGCCAGGGCTTCTTCAGCGTGCAGCAGACCTGCCCGACCTGCCACGGCAGCGGCAAGATCGTTCCCGAGCCCTGCACCGTGTGCCATGGCCAGGGCAAGATCAAGAACAACAAGACCCTCGAGGTGAAGATCCCGGCCGGCATCGACGACGGCATGCGCATCCGCAGCACCGGCAACGGCGAGCCCGGCACCAACGGCGGGCCGCCCGGCGACCTGTACATCGAGATCCGCCTCAAGAAGCACGACCTGTTCGAGCGCGACGGCGACGACCTGCACTGCGTGGTGCCCGTGAGCGTCACCACCGCGGCGCTCGGCGGCGAGATCAACGTGCCCACGCTCAAGGGCGCGGCCGCCATCGACATTCCCGACGGCACCCAGAGCGGCAAGCAGTTCCGCCTGCGTGGCAAGGGCATCAAGGGCGTGCGTTCGAGCTACCCGGGCGACCTGTACTGCCACGTGCGCGTGGAAACGCCTGTGAAGCTCACCGAGCACCAGCGCAAGCTGCTCAAGGAGCTCGACGAATCGCTCAAGAAGGGTGGCGAGAAGCACAGCCCGACCGACAAGGGCTGGTTCGACAAGGCCAAGGAATTCTTCAGCTGATGATGCTGACGCGCTGACGGCCTTCGTCAGCGCCGGGCCGACGCCCTGTCGGCCCGAAGCGTGCCCTCTTTCGGCCGCTGCCGCCCTGCGGCGGCGCGCCAGGCACGCGAACGGTGCTCCCCGCACCGTTGCGGAACGCCGCCGACCGGCACCCGCGTTGTCTTCCCACGTTGCCATGCGCCAGCCACTCGCCACAGGAGTGGCGCGGGGATTGCTTTAATGTTTTTTTGGATATGCAATAAACCAAACGACAGGTCGCGCGTTATTGCTGAAAGGCATCGGCTTTATTGAACCCGGGTTCAATTAGGAAAGGTGTTCGCCACAGAATTTCAATGAGGACGATAGCCATTCGGCATAGTCATTTCATCCGGGGACAATTACGCGAGCGCGAGCTTTTCAATTTAACAGAAACACGAATAGAAGTTCCTTGTTTTCCGAGGAACTTTACTCGGCAGAGGGGTTCAGAATAAATAAAACATTTGCCCGGTTCATTCTTTGCTTTATGCTGATTGAACCGATTGTGTAGATAGTGTGTAAGGGAGTTTTCCACGGCATACAGCCATGGGCGGGGCCCCTCTTCCAAGAGGAGCGACGCAGTCTCTGGCTGTAGGCATCGGGGTCAAAAGCCCCGCCGACCTGAAGGAGGCGCGACCATGGACGTGATCAGCAACTTTGCAGCCCGCTACGAACGCACCCGCGAGGAAGTTCTCTCGCTGCAGGAATATCTGGATATCTGCAAACGCGATCCGACGGCATATGCAACGGCCTCCGAACGAATGCTCCAGGCCATTGGCGAGCCGGAACTGGTAGATACCCGCAATGACCCCCGTCTTTCGCGCATCTTCGCGAACAAGGTCATCAAGATCTATCCGGCGTTCAAGGAGTTCTATGGCATGGAAGATGCCATCGAGCAGGTGGTGTCCTATTTCCGCCACGCCGCGCAGGGACTCGAAGAAAAGAAGCAAATCCTTTACCTGCTGGGGCCCGTCGGCGGCGGCAAGAGCTCGATCGCGGAGCGCCTGAAGCAGCTCATGGAGCACGTGCCCTTCTATGCGATCCACGGCTCCCCGGTGAACGAATCGCCCCTCGGGCTCTTCGACACCCTCGAAGACGGCGAGATCCTCGAAAAAGAGTACGGCATCCCCGTGCGCTACCTGAACCGCATCCTGTCGCCCTGGGCCGTGAAGCGGCTCGAGGAGTACGGCGGCGACATCCGCCAGTTCAAGGTGGTCAAGCGCTACCCCTCGGTGCTGCGCCAGATCGCGGTCGCCAAGACCGAGCCCGGCGACGAGAACAACCAGGACATCTCTTCGCTGGTCGGCAAGGTCGACATCCGCAAGCTCGAGACCTACGCCCAGGACGACCCCGACGCGTACGCCTACTCCGGCGGCCTGTGCCTCGCGAACCAGGGCCTGCTGGAGTTCGTGGAAATGTTCAAAGCGCCCATCAAGGTGCTGCACCCACTGCTCACAGCCACGCAGGAAAGCAACTTCAAGGGCACCGAAGGCTTCGGCGCCATTCCCTTCGACGGCATCGTGCTGGCCCACAGCAACGAGAGCGAGTGGAAGGCGTTCCGCAACAACAAGAACAACGAGGCTTTCCTCGACCGGATCTACATCGTCAAGGTGCCGTACTGCCTGCGCGCCTCCGAAGAGATCAAGATCTACGAGAAGCTCGTGCGCAACTCCTCGCTGGCCAAGGCGCCGTGCGCGCCCGGCACCTTGCGCATGATGGCGCAGCTGTCGGTGCTCACGCGCCTGAAGGAGCCCGAGAACTCCAGCACCTTCAGCAAGATGCAGGTGTACGACGGCGAGAACCTGAAAGACACCGACCCCAAGGCCAAGTCGATCCAGGAGTACCGCGACTACGCGGGCGTCGACGAGGGCATGAGCGGCGTCTCCACGCGCTTCGCCTTCAAGATCATCTCCAAGGTCTTCAACTTCGACAGCACCGAGGTGGCCGCCAACCCGGTGCACCTGATGTATGTGCTCGAACAGCAGATCGAGCGCGAGCAGTTTCCGCCGGAAACCGAGCAGAAGTACATCAGCTACATCAAGGAGCTGCTGGCGCCGCGCTACGCCGAGTTCATCGGCAAGGAGATCCAGACCGCCTACCTGGAAAGCTACAGCGAGTACGGCCAGAACATCTTCGACCGCTACGTGACCTACGCCGACTACTGGATCCAGGACCAGGAGTTCCGCGACGTGGACACCGGCGAAGTGTTCGACCGGGCCTCGCTCAACGGCGAGCTCGAGAAGATCGAGCGGCCCGCCGGCATCGGCAACCCGAAGGACTTCCGCAACGAGATCGTCAACTTCGTGCTGCGCGCACGGGCCGGCAACGCAGGGCGCAACCCGGCGTGGACCAGCTACGAGAAGCTGCGCGCAGTGATCGAGAAGAAGATGTTCTCCAACACCGAAGAGCTGCTGCCGGTGATCAGCTTCAACACCAAGAGCAGCGCCGACGAGCAGAAGAAGCACGAGGACTTCGTGACCCGCATGGTCGAGAAGGGCTACACCGCCAAGCAGGTCCGGCTTCTGTGCGAGTGGTACCTGCGGGTGCGCAAGAGTTCATAGCGGACAGCGGGAACAACGGACGCGTGCGAAGGACCTAACCAGCGCACCGTCCACCGTTTTGCAAGGAGCTTTGAAAACATCGTGGCCATCCTGCAGCAGATCATCGATCGCCGGCTCTCGGGCAAGAACAAGTCCATCGGCAACCGCGAGCGCTTCCTTCGGCGCTACAAGGGGCAGATTCAGGAGGCGGTGCGGCGCGCGGTCAGCGGGCGCAACATCCGCGAGCTGGAGCAAGGCGAAGACGTGACCCTGCCGCGCCACGATGTCTCCGAGCCGGTGTTCGGCCATGCGCGCGGCGGCGACCGCGAGTACGTGCACCCCGGCAACCAGGAATACCTCAAGGGCGACCGCATCGCGCGCCCCGAGGGCCAGGGCGGCGGTGGCTCGGGCAGCGGCGAGGCCAGCGACAGCGGCGAAGGCGAGGACGACTTCGTCTTCCGCCTCACGCGCGAGGAGTTCATGCGCGTCTTCTTCGACGACCTCGCGCTACCGCACCTCGTGCGCACCCAGATCGCCGAAGTGCCCGAATGGAAGAGCCATCGCGCCGGCTTCACCAGCGACGGCTCGCCCAACAACCTGCACGTGGTGCGCTCCATGCGCGGCGCGCTGGCGCGGCGCATCGCGCTGGGCGGCGAACCGCGCAAGGAGCTCAAGCGCCTGGAGGCGCACCTCCTGGTGCTGAAAGCGCATCCGCAGGTCGAGACCGCGCTGATCCAGAAGGAAATCCGCGAGACCGAGGATCTCATCGCCGAGCTGCGCCGCACCATGCGGCATGTGCCCTACATCGACCCGATCGACCTGCGCTACCGCAACCGCGTGAAGACGCCCGTGCCCAGCGCCAAGGCCGTGATGTTCTGCCTCATGGACGTGTCGGGCTCGATGGACGAGGCGCGCAAGGACATGGCCAAGCGCTTCTTCATGCTGCTGTACCTGTTTCTCACGCGGCACTACGAGCGCATCGACCTCGTGTTCCTGCGCCACCACACGCAGGCGCAGGAAGTGACCGAAGAAGAGTTCTTCCACGCCACAGAAACCGGCGGCACCGTGGTGTCGAGCGCACTGGTGCTCATGGACGAGATCATCAAGGCCCGCTACGCCAGCGGCGAATGGAACGTGTACGGCGCCCAGGCCAGCGACGGCGACAACTGGCACCAGGACAGCGGCCGCTGCCGCGAACTGCTGGTCGACAACATCCTGCCCGTGGTGCGCTACTACGCCTACGTGCAGGTGGCCGAGACCGAGCAGAACCTGTGGCAGGAGTACCAGCAGCTCGAAGGCGTGGCGCCCAACTTCGCCATGCGCAAGGTATCGGACGCGCAAGACATCTACCCGGTGTTCCGCGACCTGTTCAAGAAGGAAGGGGTGCCCACATGATCACCACCGAACGCCCTCCCGGGGCCCCCGTCCTGCCGCGCAGCACCGACCTGCCCACCTCCCGCCTCGAGCGCCTGCCCAGCCCGTCCGACTGGACCTTCGAGCTCATCGAGACGTACCACACCGAGATCGCCAAGACGGCGAGGAGTTTCGGCCTGGACACCTACCCGAACCAGCTCGAGGTGATCACGGCCGAGCAGATGATGGACGCCTACGCCAGCGTGGGCATGCCCATGATCTACAGGCACTGGTCGTACGGCAAGCAGTTCATCTCCACCGAGAAGAACTACAAGCGCGGTCACATGGGGCTGGCCTACGAGATCGTCATCAACTCCGATCCGTGCATTGCCTACCTCATGGAAGAAAACACCATGGCCATGCAGGCCCTGGTGATCGCGCACGCGGCCTACGGCCACAACAGCTTCTTCAAGGGCAACTACCTGTTCCGCATGTGGACCGACGCGTCGTCGATCATCGACTACCTCGTCTACGCGCGGCACTACATCGCCGAGTGCGAGGAACGCCACGGCCTCGATGCGGTGGAAGACCTGCTCGACTCCTGCCACGCGCTCATGAACTACGGCGTCGACCGCTACCGCCGTCCGCAGAAGCGTTCGCTGGCGCAAGAGAGCGCGCAGCGCACCGACCGCGAGCGCCACATGCAGCAGCAGGTGAACGACCTGTGGCGCACGCTGCCGCGCAAGAGCGAACAGGCCGCCGAGTCCGAAGCCGCGCGCCGCTTTCCGCCCGAGCCGCAGGAGAACCTGCTCTATTTCATCGAGAAGAACGCCGCCCTGCTCGAGCCGTGGCAGCGCGAGGTGGTGCGCATCGTGCGCAAGATCGCGCAGTACTTCTACCCGCAGCGCCAGACCCAGGTCATGAACGAAGGCTGGGCCACCTTCTGGCACTACACGCTGCTCAACACCATGTACGACCGCGGCCAGCTGGACGACGGCTTCATGATGGAATGGCTCAGCTCGCACACCAGCGTGGTGTTCCAGCCGCCCGTGGGCCACCGCGCCTACAGCGGCATCAACCCGTATGCGCTGGGCTTCAAGATGTTCACCGACCTGCGCCGCGTCTGCGAAAAGCCGACCGACGAAGACCGCCGCTGGTTCCCCGACTTCGCGGGCACCGACTGGGTGAAGACGCTCGACTACGCGATGCGCAACTTCAAGGACGAGAGCTTCGTCGGCCAGTTCCTGAGCCCGAAGACGATGCGCGATTTCCGCCTGTTCTCGATCCGCGACTACCAGAGCGAATCGGAACTCGAGGTGTCGGCCATCCACGACGACAGCGGCTACCAGGCGCTGCGCGAATCGCTGTCACGCCAGTACGACATCGGCAACCGCGAGCCCGACATCCAGGTCTGGAGCGTGGCCACGCGCGGCGACCGCTCGCTCACGCTGCGCCACACGCAGCGCAACAACCTGCCGCTGAACGACAACGCCGAAGAAGTGCTGAAGCACGTCGCAAGGCTCTGGGGCTTCGACGTGCACCTGGAAAGCGTCGACAGCGCAGGCCGGGTCAGCCGCAGCTGGAAGGCCGCGGCGCCGAAGCAAACCTACTGAGGAGACGCTGCGATGCAGGGCGGCTGTTGATTAGCCGCTCGCCAAGAGCGTGCCCTCGTGCGCAGGGCACTGGGTGCTTCCCGCAGCGAAATCAAGGAGGAGGGGCGAAGCCCCGGGGGACATTCGCGGAGGGAAGTACCCGGTGTCCTGCGCACGCCCCCCGAAAAACTCAAGGAACCAGCGCAGCAATCGCCAGCGTGTAGCCTTTCACCCCCAGCCCCACGATGATCCCGCGCGCCGCAGGCGAGATGTACGAGTGGTGGCGAAACTCTTCCCGCGCATGCACGTTCGAGATGTGCAGTTCGATCAGCGGCACGCTCGCCCCCTTGATGGCGTCGTGCAGTGCAATGGATGTGTGGGTGTAGGCCCCCGGGTTCATCACCACGCCCAACATGTTCCCGGCGGCCACTTCGCGGCCCGCCTCCTGGACCCAGTCGATCAGCACGCCTTCGTGGTTCGACTGGCGGCACTCGATCTCGACACCGAGTTTCGCGCCCGTCTCCTTGCACAGGCGTTCGACGTCGGCGAGCGTGTCGCGGCCGTACTGTTCGGGCTCGCGCGTGCCGAGCAGGTTGAGGTTGGGGCCGTTGAGGACGAGGATTTTCTTCATGATGGATCGGTGAAGGAAGCTGGCGGATGCAGGAAGAAGAAAGCCGATTATGGTCGCGCCGCCGACCGCGCCCGCCGTGCAGGTGACACCGCCGCGGTCGACCCCACGTAGTGGTTGTACGAGCCGATGTCCACCACGCAGCGCGCCATCAGGTCGACGAAGGCCCGCAGCTTCTGCCCCATGTAGCGCTGCCGCTGGTAGGCGCAGTACAGCCGCCGCGCCTCCGGCGGCCACTGCGGCAGCACCGGCACCAGCACGCCCTGCGCCACCTCGGGCCCGGCGAAGAACACCGGCAGCGGCGCAATGCCCAGGCCGTCGATGCAGAAGGTCTTCATCACCCAGTGGTCGTTGGTCTCGAAGGCCGGCTCCGAGCGCACCACATGGCGCCCCGAGGCCTGCTGCGACACCAGCCGCAGCGGCGATGGCGGCCCCGACGGCTCGCGCATCGCGATCATCCGGTGCTGCGCCAACGCCTCGGGCGTCTGCGGCGTGCCGTGCCGCGCCAGGTACTGCGGGCTCGCGTACAGGCCGTAGGCCAGCCGGCCCAGCAACTTGGCGACCAGGTCCGGCAGGTCGGGCGGCGCCGAGCCCACATAGCAGTCGACCTCGCCGATCCGCGGGGCCTGCGCGCCGTTCGCCACGTCGAGCTGGCAGCGCACGTTCGGGTGCGATTCGAGAAAGATCCGCACCACATGGCAGACGAAGGAGGTGCTGAACTGCGTGTCGGACAGCAGCGTGAGCCGCCCCGACACCCCGCCGGTGAGCTCCTGCACCTCGGTGCGCGCCGTTTCCAACCGACCGCTCACCTCGCCGAGCAGCCCCTCGCAGCGTGCGAAGAACGCACGCCCGGCCTCCGTGGGCGCGATGCGGCGCGAGCTGCGCAGCAGCAGCTGGGCGCCCAGCAGTTCCTCCAGCCGCGTGAGCTGCCGGCTCAGCGTGGCCTTCGACACGCCCGACAGGCTCTCGGCCTTGGTGAGGCTGCCGCTCTTCATCACGAGGACGAAGGCCTCGACCAGCGCGAGGTCGATGCGCCCTGCGCTCATGAAAGCCACCGCCGTGGGAGTCGTCGTTGCAGGAATGAAAAGGAGCGTCTTGGCATGGGGCTTTCATCGGTGCGACGGACACGCTACGGTAGGCGGCACCGCCGACAAGGGCATGGCCGATGCTATGCCGATTTGTGGCGCCCTTTCCCGCCGCCCCACGATCAAGACCCATGAACCCTTCCGCCACCTGGCACCCCGTCACGCCCTCCGCCGAGGTGCGCGCCGGCGCCAACATCGTCGCCGGCTTTGCGCAAGGCCAGGAGCTCGCGCTGTGGCGCGCGGCCGATGGCTCCCCGCAGGCCTGGGAGAACCGCTGCCCGCACCGCAGCGTGCGCTTCACCCTCGGCCAGGTGACCGGCGGCGACCGCCTGGCGTGCGCGTACCACGGCTGGCAGTACGAGGCCGGCAGCGGCGCGTGCGTGCGCATCCCGGCGCACCCGGCCATGCCCGCGCCGCGCAACGTCTGCGCCAAGACGTTCGCCACGGCGGATGCTGCGGGGATGCTGTGGGTGCGCCTCGCGGCCGACGGCGCAGAGGCGCCGCCCGAACTGGCCGGCGCCGTGCCCGCCGGCTGGCACCTCGCCCGCACCCTGACGCTGCGCGTGGCCGCGTCCGTGGTGCGCGCTGCGCTGGCGCCGCATGGCTTCGCATCGACGGGAACGCCCGATGCATGGCAAGGCACGCTGGGCGAATCGCCCGTCGCCGCCCTGCTGCTCGACGCCCAGCCGCAGCTGAGCTTCCTGCACCTGTGGACCGACGCCGCCCCTGGCTCCGACGCGATGGCCCGGGTGCACCGCGCGGCGCGGCAGCTGCGCAGCGACATCGAAGCCGCCGCATCGCTCTGAACAAGAAGAAAGAGAAAACATGCCCTTCGTCACCGACGATCCCAACATGCTCGACGACTGGCTCGTCGTCGGCCCCGCCAGCGGCTTGCCACGCACGGCGCGGCTGCTTGGCGACACCCTGCACCTGCACACCGATGCCGACGGCACGCCGCACGCCCGACTCGGCACCGACGCGCTGACCGTGCAATCGCGCTACGGCTTCCTCTGGGTCTGCCCCAGCGGCCGCCCGGCGCGCCCGCTGTTCGCCTTCCCCGAATACGACGAGCCCGGCCGCCGCATCGTCGATTGCGGCGGGCTCGGCGTGGCCGTGTCGGGCTTGCGCGTGATCGAGAACTTCCTGGACATGGCGCACTTTCCCTTCGTGCACCCCGACTACCTCGGCAAGGTGCCACACACCGAAGTGGCCAAGTACAACGTCGAGGTCGATGCCGCCACCGACGAGATCTGGGCCACCGACTGCCGCTTCTGGCAACCCCGCGCCTCCGCCGCCCACGACACGGGCAGCGAGGTGTTCTACAAGTACCGCGTGATGCAGCCCTTCTCGGCCATGCTCTACAAGTCGAGCCACCGGCCCGACAGGCTCGACGCCATCGGCCTCTTCCTGCAGCCGGTGGACGACGAGCACGTCATCGCCCACACCCTGCTGGCCTACTTCGACGACGTGTCGAGCGACGCCGAGCTCATCGCCTTCCAGCACACCATCTTCGGGCAGGACAAGCCGATCCTGGAGAACCACGCCTTCAAGCGCATGCCGCTCGAAGGCCGTGCCGAAACGCCCACGCGCGGCGACACCACCTCCGTCACCTACCGCCGCTGGCTGCGCGAGCGCGGCATGCGCTTCGGTACCGCGAGGGCCGCCGCATGACCGTCAAGCTCTACGACTACCCGCTCTCGGGCAACTGCTTCAAGGTGCGGCAGATGCTGCTGTGGCTCGGCGTGGACCACGCGAGCGTGCCGGTCGATTTCCATCCGGGCCGCGAACACAAGTCCGCCAGATTCCTCGAGCAGGTCAACCCGCTCGGCCAGCTCCCGGTGATCGACGACGAAGGCTTCGTGCTGCGCGACGCGCAGGCCATCCTGGTCTACCTCGCGAGCCGCTACGACGACGCACGGCAGCGCTGGTACCCCGCCGCCCCGAAGCTGCGCGGCCAGGTCGCGATGTGGCTCGCCATGGCCGACGAGATCACGCGCACCGCCTCGGCCGCTCGGCTGCACGACGCGCTGGACTACACGCACCTGGACATCGAGGCCTGCCGGCGCGGTGCGCGCGCGGCCTTCCGCGTGCTCGACGACCACCTGGCCGAGCAGCATGCCGCCACCGGCCTGCGCTGGCTCGTGGCCGCGCCCGAGCCGACCATTGCCGACCTCGCCTGCTTTCCGTACGTGGCGCTGGCGGGCGAAGGCGGCGTCTCGCTCGACGAGTTTCCCGCGCTGCGCCGCTGGGTCTGGGACTTTCGTCACCTGCCGGGCTTTGTGGGCATGTCGGGTATCTTCCCGGCTGGCCCCGCCTGAAGGCTCGCCTGAGTATCCTTGTCCCCTTCCGCTCTCTGAAGAACCGAATCCCATGAAAACCAAAGCCGCCGTCGCTTGGCAAGCAGGCCAACCCCTGACCATCGAAACCGTGGACCTCCAAGGCCCGAAGTTCGGTGAAGTGCTGGTCGAGATCAAGGCCACCGGCATCTGCCACACCGACTACTACACGCTCTCGGGCGCCGACCCCGAAGGCATCTTCCCCGCCATCCTGGGCCATGAAGGCGCGGGCATCGTGGTCGACGTCGGCCCCGGCGTCACCACCCTGAAAAAGGGCGACCACGTCATTCCGCTGTACACGCCCGAATGCCGCCAGTGCAAGTTCTGCCTGAGCCGCAAGACCAACCTGTGCCAGCTGATCCGCGGCACGCAGGGCAAGGGCCTCATGCCCGACGCCACCAGCCGCTTCAGCCTCGACGGCAAGCCCATCTTCCACTACATGGGCACGAGCACTTTCAGCAACTACACGGTCGCGCCCGAGATCTCGCTGGCCAAGATCCGCGAAGACGCGCCCTTCGACAAGGTCTGCTACATCGGCTGCGGCGTCACCACCGGCATCGGCGCGGTGATCTTCACGGCCAAGGTCGAAGCCGGCGCGAACGTCGTGGTGTTCGGCCTGGGCGGCATCGGCCTGAACGTGATCCAGGGCGCCAAGATGGTGGGCGCCGACAAGATCATCGGCGTCGACTTGAACCCCGAGCGCGAGGCCATGGCCCGCCAGTTCGGCATGACGCACTTCATCAACCCCAAGACCACCGAGAACGTGGTCGACGCCATCGTGCAGCTGACCGACGGCGGCGCCGACTACAGCTTCGAATGCATCGGCAACACGCAGGTGATGCGCCAGGCGCTCGAGTGCACGCACAAGGGCTGGGGCCGCAGCATCATCATCGGCGTGGCCGAGGCCGGCGCCGAGATCAGCACGCGCCCGTTCCAGCTGGTCACCGGCCGCAAGTGGGAAGGCTCGGCCTTCGGCGGCGCGCGCGGACGCACCGACGTGCCGAAGATCGTCGACTGGTACATGGAAGGCAAGATCAACATCGACGACCTGATCACGCACACCATGCCGCTGGAAGACATCAACAAGGGCTTCGACCTGATGAAGCGCGGCGAGTCGATCCGCGGCGTGGTCCTGTACTGAGCCCGAGGAGGCGCCCGCCATGAACCGCATGGAACCCCTGCGCAGAATCGAAGCGGGCGTCCTCGAAGTCGCCTACTACGAAGCCGGCCCCGCCGACGGCCCGCCCGTGCTGCTGATGCACGGCTTTCCATACGACATTCACACTTACGCCGAGGTCGCGCCGATGCTGGCCGCCCAAGGCTGCCGTGTGATCGTGCCGTACATGCGCGGCTACGGCGCCACGCGCTTCCTCGCCGACGCCACGCCGCGCTCGGGCGAACAGGCGGCCTTCGGCGCCGACCTGCTCGCGCTGCTCGACGCGCTGAAGATCGAGCGCGCCGTGCTCGCCGGCTACGACTGGGGCGGCCGCGCCGCCTGCGTGGTCGCGGCGCTGTGGCCCGAACGCTGCGCGGGGCTGGTCTCGCTCAACAGCTACAACATCCAGAACATCGCCAAGGCGATGGAGCCCGACACGCCCGCCAACGAGCACAGCCTCTGGTACCAGTACTACTTCCACAGCGAACGCGGCCGCGCCGGCCTCGCGAAGGACCGCAAGGCCCTCACGAAGCTGCTGTGGCAGCTGTGGTCGCCGACCTGGCGCTTCGACGACGCCACCTTCGAACGCAGCGCCGCCGCCTTCGAACACCCCGACTTCGTGGACGTGGTGATCCACTCGTACCGCCACCGCTTCGGCCTCGTGCCCGGCGACCCGGCGTATGCCGACATCGAACGCCGCCTCGCCGCGCAGCCGACGATCACCGTGCCCGCCATCACCTTCGACGGCATCGACGACGGCGTGCGACCGCCCGCCGATGCCTCGGCCCACGCGCACCGCTTCAGCGGGCCGCGTTCGCACCGCCTCGTGCCCGGCGCAGGCCACAACCTGCCGCAGGAAGCGCCGCGCACCTTCGCCGACGCCGTGCTCGAACTCGTGCCCGCGCTGCGAAGCCAGACGACCTCTTTTTCATGACCGACACCACCCCGACACTCCTTTCCGAACACCACGCCTTCGGCGGCGTGCAGCGCTTCGTCGAGCACCGCTCGCACGAGATCGGCCTGCCGATGCGCTTCTCGGTCTACCTGCCCCCGCAGGCCGCGCACACGCGCGTGCCCGCCCTGCTCTACCTTGCCGGCCTGACCTGCAACGAAGAGACCTTCGCGGTGAAGGCTGGCGCGCAGCGCATGGCCGCGAGCCTGGGCGTTGCGCTCATCGCACCCGACACCAGCCCGCGCGGCGCCGGGCCCGAAGGCCTGCCGGGCGCGAAAGACAGCTGGGACTTCGGCATTGGCGCCGGCTTCTACCTCGACGCCACCGCCGAGCCCTGGGCCACGCACTGGCGCATGGAAAGCTGGATCGTGCACGAGCTGCTGCCGCTGGTGGCCCGTCACTTTCCCATCGAGGGCGAGCGCATCGGCATCTTCGGCCACTCGATGGGCGGCCACGGCGCGCTCACGCTGGCGCTGCGGCACCCGGGGCGCTTCAAGTCGCTCTCGGCCTTCGCGCCGATCTGTGCGCCCACCCAGTGCCCGTGGGGCCAGAAGGCCTTCGCCGGCTACCTGGGCGAGCCCGGCGACGACCGCGCGCAGTGGCTCGCGCACGACGCCAGCGCGCTGATGCAATCGCAGACCGTGGCGCCCTATCCGCAGGGCATCCTCATCGACCAGGGCCTGGCCGACAAATTCCTCGCCGAGCAATTGCATCCCGAGGCCTTCGAGGCCGCCTGCTTCGCCGCCGGCCAGCCGCTCACGCTGCGCCGCCACGCGGGCTACGACCACGGCTACTACTTCATCCAGAGCTTCATGGCCGACCACATCGCGCACCATGCGCAGACGCTGAACGGCTGAGCACAAAGAGGTGCGGTCCGCACCCGGCGTGGCTATCATGGTCCGCATGTCCGCCGCCCAGATTCCTGCCTTCCAGCTGCGCTCGCGCGATGGCGGCGCCGAAGAGAACATGGTGCTCGCGGGCATCTGGCGCCGCGCCTGGGTGTCGGCCAACCGCAGCGCCGTCCACGTCGAGCCCATCGGCCACTGGCTGCGGCGCGTGCAGACCGAATTCATCCCGCCCGCCGACGTGGTGCTGGCCGAGCGCGACGGCCAGGTGCTGGCCTTCATGGTGCTGCTCACGGCGCGCGAGTACGTGGCCCAGCTGTTCGTCGAACCGCACCTGCGCAGCCAGGGCCTGGGCAAGGCGCTGCTCGACGAGGCCTGCGTGCGCATGCCGCACGGCTGGCGGCTGCACGTGGCCGTCACCAACACCGAGGCGCAGCGCTTCTACGAACGCTACGGCCTCGTGCGTGGCGTGGTCGACCGCCACCCGGGCAGCGGGCGCGAACGCATCGCCTACCATTGGTCGCCCACCCGCGCGCCCTGGCGCACGGGCTGACACCCTCCGCACTTCCTTTCTGCCCCATGCGCATCCGCATCGATCACATCGCCCTCTGGACCACCGACCTCGAACGCTGCAAGCGCTTCTACGTCGACTACTTCGGCGCCACCGCCGGCGCCGGCTACGTCAACCCGGCCAAGGGCTTCGCCTCGTGCTTCCTGAGCCTGGGCGACGGCGCGCGCATCGAGGCCATGACCACGAGCACCCTGTCGCCCGTGGTCGCCGAGGCCGGCGCGCAGCGCATGGGCTGGACGCACCTGGCGATCTCGGTCGGCTCCGACGCCGAGGTCGATGCGCTCACGCAGCGGCTGAAGGCCGACGGCTATCCGCTGCTCGACGGCCCGCGCCGCACCGGCGACGGCTACTACGAGAGCGTGGTGCTCGACCCGGACGGCAACCGCATCGAGATCACGTCATGAGCGTCTTTGTTCAAAGCCTGCACGAGACCTTCGAGCGCCTCGGCCGCATCGAGACGCGCCGCATGTTCGGCGGCCACGGCGTGTGGCACGAGGGCCGCATGATCGCGCTCGTCGCCAAGGACACGCTGTACCTCAAGGCCGATGCCGGCAGCGCCGCGCACTTCGATGCGCCGAACCTGCCGCCCTTCACCTACGTGCGCGAGGGCAAGGAGATGCCGATGTCGTACCGCCTCGCGCCGGCCGACCTGTTCGAAGACCGCGAGGAAGCCGCGCGCTGGGGCCGCCTGGCCTACGAAGCCGCGCTGCGTTCGGGCCAGCCGCCGAAGCCGAAGAAGCCCAAACCCAAGACAACCCCCAAGGCCGCGAAAGCGAAGACCCGGTGAACGCCCCCCACAACAACAGCCACCGGCTCCCTCCGCTTCCCGAGCGCGAACAGATCGCGCTGCTCGACCCCTTCGACAGCCTCGACCTGAAAGACATCGTGGTCGTCAGCTCGCTGGCCGAAGCCGAGCGCGCCGCGGACGAATTGCTCGACGCCGGCGTGGCCGGCTTCGACACCGAGTCGCGCCCCACCTTCGCGAAGAACGAAGTGTCGACCGGCCCGCACGTCGTGCAGTTCGCCACGCGCGACACGGCCTGGCTGTTCCAGCTGCACCGCAACGAATGCAACCCCGTGGTCGCGGGCCTGCTCGCGTCCACCGAACTGCGCAAGGTCGGCTTCGGCCTGTCGAGCGACCTGTCGCTGATTCGCCTGCGGCTGGCGATTGCGCCGCAGGCCGTGTTCGACATCGACGACGAGTTCCGCCGGCGCGGCTACCGCCGCTCGGTGGGCGTGAAGACGGCGGTGGCGCTGATGTTCAACCGCCGCTTCGCCAAGTCGCGCAAGGCGACCACCTCGAACTGGGCGCACAAGCAGCTCACCGAATCGCAGATCCGCTACGCGGCCAACGACGCCTATGCGTCGCTGCGCGTGTTCGACGCGCTCTTTCCGAACGGCTGAAGTCTTCCGTCAGTCGCGCCCCGCTTCGAGGATCGCCTGCGCCAGCCGCTGCGGGTTCGAGAAGAACATCTCGTGGCTGCCCGGGCACTCCACGAGCCGGAACAACCCCAGCCGCTCCGACAGCCGCGGATGCCACGGCAGGCTGTGCGGCAGCGCCATGTCCTGCTGGCAGTTGACGTACGACTTGCCCAGTGCCAGCGCCGCCAGCGGCTGCTTCAGCTGGATCTTGTCGGTGAAGGTGCGGTACGGGTGCGGGTTGAGCTGGTCGTAGGCGGACTGCGCCAGCGCGAGGTCGGCGTCGTTGATGAAGGCCTCGCGCCAGATCTCGAAGGGCAGCGTCACGGCGTTGTGGTTGGCCGCAGCCACCGCGTCGAACATGGTCACGTAATGCGGCGGCACCATGTCGTTGAGCGCCTCGCCGTCGAGCGGCACGAAGGCATTGATGTAGACCAGCCGCCGCAGCCGCGCCGCGATGCGGTCGGCCACGCCCGAAATCACCATGCCGCCGTAGCTGTGGCCCACGAGCCGCACCTGCATGAGGTCCTTGCCCTCGATGAAGCGGACCACCGAGGCGATGGCGTCGGCCAGGCCGGTGCCCGCGCGGTCGTCGCCGGGGTTGTTGCCTGCCACGGTGGGGCAATGCACGGTGTGGCCGGCCGCGCGCAGGCCGTCGGCCACGGCCTCCATTTCGGCGCCGGTGTGCCAGGCGCCGTGAACCAGAACATAGGTGTCGGACATGGGTGTCTCCTTCGTTGGATGCTTCGTTGGGGGTAGAGCCGAGGGCGACTGTAGAAAAAGCGGTACGTCGCGGATGGCCGCTATCTGCCAGGGCGATGGCCGATTCGTGCCACCGATCTTTTTGTCTTCTGGGTTGTCTTTATTCAATAATTCAAAGATACTTGAATAATGGAAGAAAACGATGTGGTCCGCGCCTTGGGCGCACTCGCGCAACCCGTGCGCCTTCGGGTGTTCCGTGCTTTGGTGGTCGCCGGGCCCGACGGGCTGACGCCGGGTGCGCTGACCGAAGCGCTGGCGGTACCGGCGACGGGGTTGTCCTTTCACCTCAAGGAGCTGGTGAACGCGAGCCTCGTCTCGCAGGAGCGCCAGGGGCGCAACCTCATCTACCGCGCGTCGTTCGACCGGATGAACGGCCTGCTCGGCTACCTCACCGAGAACTGCTGCCAAGGGGAAGCCTGTCTTCCGGCGAGCACCTGCGACTGCTGACCATGAAAGCTTGTGCGGTTGCACGCAGCGTGCGTGTGCTCTGGCGTGCTCCCGCCGACGGGGCACCTTGCTCCGCGAATGTCCCCCGCCCTTCGGGCTCCTCCTTGATTTCGCTGCGCAAGGCACCCCATCGACGTGAGCATGGGGCAGTGCAGTCGTTGATCGGCGCGCACCAACAGCGCGTCCCCGTGCGCAGGACACTGGGTGCTTCCCGCAGCGAAATCAAGGAGGAGGCCGCAGGCCGGGGGGACATTCGCGGAGGGAAGTACCCGGTGGCCTGTGCACACGCCCTGAACAGAAGAACATGATCCCCGCCCTCCTCATCTTCATCTTCACGCTCGTGCTCGTCATCTGGCAGCCACGCGGCCTCGGCATCGGCTGGAGCGCCTCCCTGGGCGCCGTCATCGCCCTGCTCTTCGGCGTGGTGCAGCTCACCGACATCCCCGTCGTCTGGGCCATCGTCTGGAACGCCACCGCGACCTTCATTGCCGTCATCCTCATCAGCCTGCTGCTCGACGAGGCCGGCTTCTTCGAATGGGCCGCCCTGCACGTGGCCCGCTGGGGTCGCGGCAACGGCCGCCGGCTGTTCGCCTTCATCGTGCTGCTGGGCGCGGCGGTCTCGGCCCTCTTTGCCAACGACGGCGCGGCGCTGATCCTCACGCCCATCGTGATGGCCATGCTCGTGGCGCTCGGCTTCACGCCGGCGACCACCCTGGCCTTCGTCATGGCGGCGGGCTTCATTGCCGACACGGCCAGCCTGCCGCTCATCGTGTCGAACCTCGTGAACATCGTGTCGGCCGACTTCTTCGGCATCGGTTTCAACGCCTACGCCTCGGTGATGGTGCCGGTCAACGTCGCGGCCGTGCTCGCGAGCCTGGGCGTGCTGCTGTGGTGCTTCCGGCGCGACCTTCCCGCGCACTACGACATGGCCCGCCTCAAGAATCCCGCCGACGCGATCCGCGACCGCGACACCTTCCGCGCCGGCTGGGTCGTGCTCGCGCTGCTGCTCGTGGGCTTCTTCGGCCTGGAGCCGCTGGGCGTGCCGGTGAGCGCCGTGGCCGCCTTCGGCGCGGTGATCCTGCTCGCGGTGGCGGCGCGCGGCCCGATGATCGGCACGCGCCAGGTGCTGCGCGGCGCGCCCTGGCAGATCGTCGTCTTCTCGCTGGGCATGTACCTCGTGGTCTACGGGCTGCGCAACGCCGGGCTCACCGGCCAGATCGCCACGCTGCTGAACCTGTTCGCGCAGGGCGGCGTCTGGGGCGCGGCCATGGGCACCGGCTTTCTCGCGGCGGTGCTCTCCTCGGTCATGAACAACATGCCGACCGTGCTGGTCGGTGCGCTGTCGATCGAGGCCTCGGGCGCCGTGGGCCTCGTGAAGGAGGCGATGGTCTATGCCAACGTGATCGGCTGCGACCTCGGCCCGAAGATCACGCCCATCGGCAGCCTTGCCACGCTGCTGTGGCTGCACGTGCTCGCGAAGAAGGGCATGACCATCACCTGGGGCCACTACTTCCGCATCGGCATCGTGCTGACCCTGCCCGTGCTGGCCGCGACGCTCGCCGCGCTGGCGCTGCGGCTCAGCCTGGGCTGACCCTTCTTTCGTTTCTTCTTCTCCAACGAGCCTGCCATGAGCGACATCACCATCTATCACAACCCCGCCTGCGGCACCTCGCGCAACGTGCTCGCGCTGATCCGCAACACGGGCGACGAGCCCGCCGTCATCGAGTACCTGAAGACCCCGCCCGACCGCGCCACGCTCACGCAGCTGATCGCGGCGATGGGCGTGCCCGTGCGTGAGGTGCTGCGCCAGAAGGGCACGCCGTACGACGAGCTGGGCCTGGGCGATCCGAAGTGGCGCGACGAACAGCTCATCGACTTCATGCTGCAGCACCCGATCCTCATCAACCGCCCCATCGTCGTCACGCCGCTCGGCACGCGCCTGTGCCGGCCTTCGGAAGCCGTGCTCGACATCCTGCCCAAGCCGCAGCAAGGCGCGTTCGCCAAGGAAGACGGCGAAGCCGTGATCGACGCGAAAGGCCAGCGTGTCGCCAAGCCCTGATCTCCCGCAGCTCGACGCCGACGCGTTCCGTGTCCCTCGCCTGCAGGAGCTGCTTCCCACCGCACGCGCCACGCACGCACCACGCATCCTGCTGCTGTACGGATCGCTGCGCGAGCGCTCCTACAGCCGCCTGCTGACCGAAGAGGCCGCGCGCCTGCTGCGCGCCATGGGTGCCGAGCCCCGCATCTACGACCCGCGCGGCCTGCCGCTGCCCGACGGCGAACCCGAAGACCATCCGAAGGTGCAGGAGCTGCGCGATCTTGCGCAGTGGGCCGAGGGCATGGTGTGGACCTCGCCCGAACGCCACGGCGCGATGACCGGGATCATGAAGGCGCAGATCGACTGGATTCCGCTGGCCGTCGGCTCGGTGCGGCCCACGCAGGGCAAGACGCTCGCGGTGATGGAAGTGTCGGGCGGCTCGCAGTCGTTCAACGCGGTGAACCAGCTGCGCGTGCTGGGCCGATGGATGCGCATGATCACCATCCCCAACCAGTCGTCGGTGGCCAAGGCCTTTCTCGAATTCGACGACGCGGGCCGCATGAAGCCCTCGCCCTACTACGAGCGCGTGGTCGACGTGATGGAAGAGCTGGTGAAGTTCACGCTGCTCACACGCGACTGCGCGGACCACCTGGTCGATCGCTACAGCGAGCGGCGCGAGAACGCCGAAGCGCTGTCGAAGCGAGTGAATCTCCGCAGCATCTAGACACAACCCGGGCAAGCTTCTTGCAACGGGGACGCCCGTTGCCCGGGCAACTCCCATGGCGGCGCGCGGCGCACCCACGTAGATTCCAGCGTAGAAAAAAGCGTCCGTTTCCGTCGCTTTCCCCACTTTGGCCCCGCAGGAGTGTCCATGGACGCATGGTCGAGTCAGCAACTGTCCCCGCTGTACAGGCGCGAGGTCTTCCGCTCGCGCGAGGCCGAAGAGACGCACGCGCGCGTGGCCCATGAGCTGAAGCCGCACCGCAGCGTGTGGCGCTCGGGCGATGTCGACGCGATCTTCTGCCGCGCCGAGATGAGCGCACTGTCGCTGTGCATCCTGCGCTACGGCTGCGACGTCGACATCGAGCCCGATGCGCTCGGCAACTTCGTGCTGGTGCAGATGCCGCTGCGCGGCCGTGCCGACATCCACACCGGCGGGCAGACGCTGCAGATCCACCCCGGCCAGGGCGCCATCATTTCGGCCCACAAGCCGGTGCGCCTGCGCTGGCATGCCGACTGCGAACAGCTGATGCTGAAGATCGAACTCAGCCGCCTGCAGGAGGTGGCGCGCCATGCCTTCGCGCTGCGCGGCGGCGACACCGTGGGCGAGATCGATTTCGACATGCCCCTGCGCCTGGACGACGCGGCGGGCACGCAGTGGTGCCGCATGGTGGCAAGCCTGGCTTCTCTGCTGCCGCCCACGGAGTTCGAGCGCTACGACCCGCGCTGGCTCGCGCACTGCGAAGACAACCTCATGCTCTACCTGCTGTGCCACCGGCCGAACTCGGTGCTGCAGCGGCATGCCGACGCGCAGCGCGGCACCGAAGAAACCAGCCTGCGGCAGCTGCGCCGGGCCGAAGAGTTCATGCGCGAACGGCTCGACTCGCTGCTCTCACTCGAAGAGGTGGCGCAGGCCGCGGGCGTCACGCGCCGCGGCCTCGCCCTGCTCTTCAGGCGCCACCGCGACCTGTCGCCCGGCGAGGTGCTGCGCAACATGCGGCTCGATGCCGCGCACGCGCAGCTGACGCGGCACGACGGCGCCAGCGTCACCGAGGTGGCGCTGAACTGCGGCTTCTC
Source organism: Variovorax sp. GW458-11-26-14-LB1 (assembly GCF_059423965.1). Taxonomy (NCBI): domain Bacteria; kingdom Pseudomonadati; phylum Pseudomonadota; class Betaproteobacteria; order Burkholderiales; family Comamonadaceae; genus Variovorax; species Variovorax sp. GW458-11-26-14-LB1. The sequence goes on along the minus strand of NZ_JBWKYW010000026.1, from coordinate 31,111 downwards.
GCACCTGAGCCGCTTTGCCGCCTGCTACCGCGAGCGCTTCGGGCAGCTGCCGCGCGACACCTCGCGCGATCCCGCACGGCTGCCCGCCGCGCGGCACTGAAACGCCTCAGGACTTCATCGCGCACTGCACAGCGGTGCGGTCCTGGTAGCGCTCCAGCACGGTGCCGATCACCTTGTTGGCGATGCGTCCGCTGCCGTCCTTGGCGACCACGCGCAGGTAGTAGTTCTGGATCGGGAAGTTGTTGGGCCCGTAGCGGAAATCGCCGCGCACCGACTTGTAGTTGGCCGCCCTGATCGCCTTGAGCAGCGCGGGCTTGTCGGCCACCTTGCCGCCGACGTCACGCACGGCCGCATCCATCGCCATGAGCACGTCGTAGGCCTGGCCGGCGTAGAACGACGGGTTGCGCCCGTTGTTCTGCTGGCGGAACGCGGCCACGAAGCGCTGGTTGGCCGGGTTGTCGAGGTCGAACGACCAGTGCGCGGTGTTGAAGAGGCCCAGCATCGGCTCGCCGACGGCGGGAATCATGTCTTCGTCGGCCGAGAACGCGGTGGAGATCAGCGCCACGTCTTTCGACAGCCCCGCGCCGACGAACTGCTTGATGAAGCTCACGCCCATTGCGCCGGGCAGGAAGAAGTACAGCGCATCGGGCTTCGACGCGCGGATCTGCGCCAGCTCCGCCGAGTAGTCGAGCTGCCCGAGCTTGGTGTACAGCTCGTCGCCCACGGCGCCCTTGAAGGTGTGCTTGAAGCCGTTGATGGCGTCCTTGCCGCCGGGGTAGCTGGGCGCGATCATCGCGACCTTCTTGAAGCCCTTGTCGCTCGCGAACTTGCCGGCCGATTCGTAGTACGCGTCGTTCGGGTACGAAGCGCCGAAGAAGTACGGGTTGCAGCGCGCGCCCGAATAGTCGCTCGGGCCGGTGTTGCTCGACAGGTAGGGCACCTTGGCAGCGAAGAGCGGCGGGCCGACGGCCAGCGCGACCGACGAACCGACGGGCCCGGTGAACAAATCGATCTTGTCGCGCAGCAGCATGCGCTCGACCACCTGGCGCGCCATCTCCGGGTTGCCTGCCGTGTCGGCCTCGACGAACTCCACCGGCACGCCCCCGAGCTTGCCGCCCAGCTGCTTCATGGCCACGGCGAAGCCGGCCTTGGCCTCGGCGCCGCCGACGGCGAAGGGGCCGGACAGGTCCATCGCCAGGCCGACTTTCACGGTCTGTGCCTGCGTAGGTAAAGCCAGCGCGCCCACCAGGACGGTGAGCGCGCACAAGACGGATCGGGGCGTGGCCTGCGACATGAAAGGTCTCCTCGGGGTGAGTTTGTTGAACGTGGGGGGCAGCAAATGCAGGGCGCAGTCTCTGTGCGGCTGCGGCGCCCCGCTATCCGTTTCGTGCGGCGCAAACCGCTGCACGAAATGGACAGACAACGCCCCGGCACGCTCCCCAGAATCGCCGCCGACCCCACCACTTCAAGAGACGAACCGATGAGCAACACCATCGACATTCCCACCGGCGACGGCACCCAGACCTTTCGCGGCTACCTGGCCCTGCCGGCCTCGGGGCGCGGCCCCGGCATCGTGCTGTGCCAGGAGATCTTCGGCGTCAATGCCTACGTGCGCGAGGTGGCCGACCTCTATGCGCAGGAAGGCTACGTGGTGCTCGCGCCCGACCTGTTCTGGCGCATGGAGCCCGGTGTCGATCTGGGCTACTCGCCCGAAGACTGGCAGCGCGCTTTCGGCTTCTTCCAGAAGTTCGACATCGAAGCCGGCGTGGCCGACGTCACGGCGAGCGTGAAGGCGCTGCGCGCGCACCCGGCCTGCACCGGCAAGGTCGGCGCACTGGGCTTCTGCCTCGGCGGCAAGCTGGCCTACCTGGCCGCCGCGCATTCGGGCGTGGACGCGGCCGTGGGCTACTACGGCGTGGGCATCGAGGGCGCGCTCGACCTCGTGCCGCAAATCAAATGCCCGATCGCCCTGCACTTTGCGGAGCTCGACCAGTTCTGCCCGCCCGAGGCCCGCGCCCAGGTGCTCGAAGCCTTCGCCGGCCAGCCCGAGGCGCAGATGTACGTTTACCCCGGCGTCGACCATGCGTTTGCACGCACCGGCGGCGAGCACTTCGACAAGCCCTCCACGCTGATGGCGCACCAGCGCTCGATGGCGCTGTTCAAGGACGCGATCGGCCCGGTGTACGACCTCTCGGCGCTGTGGGACAAGCACTGCGAGTACGAATTCGCCACGCGCGACGTGGTCGCCACCATGGCCACGATGGTGAGCGAGCCCTACGTGAACCACATCCCGACCATGACCGGCGGCGTGGGCGCCAAGGAGCTGTCGCGCTTCTACAAGCACCACTTCATTCCGAGCACGCCGCCCGACACACGGCTCACGCCCATCTCGCGCACGGTGGGCGCGACGCAGATCGTGGACGAGATGCTGTTCAGCTTCACCCACACGGTCGAGATCGACTGGCTGCTCCCGGGCATCGCGCCCACCGGCAAGCCGGTGGAGATTCCGCTCGTGGCCATCGTGAAATTCCGCGGCGACAAGCTGTACCACGAGCACATCTACTGGGACCAGGCCAGCGTGCTGGTGCAGATCGGCCTGCTCGATCCGAAGGGCCTGCCCGTGGCCGGCGCCGAGACGGCGCGCAAGCTCGTCGACGAAACGCAGCCGTCGAACACACTGATGCCGCGCTGGGAAAAATCGACCGGCCTCACCATCGCCGACCCGGCGCTGCCCCTGGGATGAGCAGCGCCGCCGACATGCTGGCGCTGGTCGTGGACGCGGTCACGCCGCTCACGCCGGCCATCAAGGCCTTCGTGCTGCGCTCGGCCGACGGCGAGCCGCTGCCGCCGTTCACGCCGGGTGCGCACCTGGGCGTGCAGGTGGTGCAGGCCAACGGCCATCCGGGCCAGCGCGCGTACTCGCTCGCCAAGCCGCACGACGGCTCGGACCGCTGCGAGATCGCCGTGCTGTGCGAACCGCAGGGCGCGGGCGGCTCGGCCTGGATGCACGCGCTGCAACCGGGCACCGCACTGGTCGCGCACGCGCCGCGCAACGACTTCGCTTTGCACGCGGGCAGCGCGCCGCCGCTGCTCATCGCGGGCGGCATCGGCATCACGCCGCTGCTGTGCATGGCGCGATCGCTCGCGGCCGAAGCGCGCCCCTTCGACTTCGTCTATGCCACGCGCAGCGAAGAAGCCACGGCCTACCTGCACGAGGTGCGCGCGCTCGGCGGCACGGTGGTGCACGACGGCGGCGACCCCGCACGCGGCCTCGACCTGCGCGCGCTGCTGGCGGCGCCCATGCCCGGGCGCCACCTGCATGTGTGCGGCCCGCGCGGCATGGTGCAGGCCGTGATCGACACCGCCCGCGCGCTCGGCTGGCCCGACGACCACGTGCACTTCGAACTCTTCGCCGGCGCCATCGAGCAGGCGGGCGATGCGCCCTTCGAGGTGCGCACGCTGCGCTCGGGCAAGACGCTGACCGTGGCGCCCGACCAGAGCCTGCTCGACGTGCTCATCGCCGCCGGCCTGGACCCGCTGTACGACTGCCGCCAGGGCGACTGCGGCGTGTGCGTGGTGGACGTGGTCGAAGGCGTGCCCGACCACCGCGACCACAACCTCAGTCCGCGCGAGAAGGCGGACGGCAAGACCCTGTGCACCTGCGTGTCGCGCGCGAAGACGCCGCACCTGGTGCTCGACATCTGATGACGTTTCAGGAGACCCACCCGATGAATTCCGTGATCCCCATCATCCCCATGGCGGCGACAAGCCCGATCGACATCCAGTCGCTCGTGCAGCCCGACCGCGTGCACAAGCGCGTCTACACCGACCCCGCCATCTTCGAGCTGGAAATGGACCGCGTGTTCGGCCAGGCCTGGATCTACGTCGGCCACGAAAGCCAGGTGCCCAAGCCCGGCGACTACTTCACCACCCGCCTGGGCCGCGAGCCCGTGGTGATGGTGCGCCACACCGACGGCCAGGTGCACGTGATGTTCAACCGCTGCCCGCACAAGGGCGCCAAGCTCGTGCCCGACGGCAGCGGCAGCGCCGGCAAGTTCCTGCGCTGTCTGTACCACGGCTGGACCTTCAAGTGCGACGGCAGCCTGCTGTCGGTGCCGCTGCGCAGCGGCTACGAATGCACCGCGCTCGACCTGAAAGACCCGCAGTACGGCGTGCGCAAGGTGGCGCGCGTGGCCACGCACCGCGGCTTCGTGTTCGCGAGCCTGTCGGAAGACGGGCCGGAGCTGAAAGAATTCCTGGGTGGCGTGGCCACGTCGCTCGACAACTTCTGCGACCGCGCGCCCGAGGGCGAAGTGGAAGTGGCGGGCGGCGTTCAGCGCGTGATCCAGCGCAACAACTGGAAGATCTTCTTCGAGAACCTGCACGACACCATCCACGCCGTGGCCACGCACGAGTCGTCGTGGCGCGCGGCCAAGGAAGAGCACGAGGCCATGCCCACCGGCACGCCCAAGCCCTTCGAGGTGGTGATCGTCGACGGCAACGGCGAGCCGCTGGAGTTCTGGGAAAAGCTGGAGCTCAAGGGCTACGACCACGGCCACGGCTTCATGGAAGGCATCTTCGTGCCGCCCACCGACCCGGTGAGCCTGGCCTACGTGGCGTCGCTCGAAGCGGCGAAGGGCGCCGAACAGGCCGACGCGATCCTGCGCGTGAACCGGCACAACACCATCGTGTACCCGAGCTGCTCGCCGCACACCTCGTTCCAGCAGATCCGCGTGATCCGGCCGCTGTCGGTGGACCGCACGCTGGTCGAGATCTTCAGCTTCCGGCTCAAGGGTGCGCCCGAGGCCACCTTCCAGCGCACGCTCAAGTACACCAACATCGTCAACTCGCCCTCGTCGAACGTGATGCCCGACGACCTGGAGGCCTACAACCGCGTGCAGGAAGGCTTGGGTTCCGACGGCGGCGACTGGGTGAGCATGCACCGCGCCGCCGGGCGCGACCAGCCGCTGCCGGGCGGGCGCGCGTCCAACGGCAATAGCGAGATGCCCTCGCGCAACATGTTCGCGGCTTGGGCCGGGTACATGGGCGTCGACACGGCTGCACAGACCGGGAGCGCCGAATGAACTTCCGCGACTGGAACGAACAGCAGGACCTCACGCAGTTCCTGCACCACGAGGCGCGCCTGCTCGACGAGCACCGCTGGGACGAATGGCAGAAGCTCTTCACGCCCGACGGCCTGTACTGGGTGCCGCTGGTGCACGGCCAGGTCGACCACCTCAACCATGCGTCGCTGTTCTGCGAAGACGCCCTGCTGCGCTCGATGCGCGCGCGGCGGCTCGAGCAGGCCCGCGCCTATTCGCAGCAGCCGCCCACGCGCACCGTGCACGTGCTGGGAAACATCGCGCTCGAATCGCGCGACGACGCGGGCTGCACCGTGCGCTCGACGTTCCTGCTGCTGGAGTGGCGCAAGACCGAGCAGCGCACCTTCGGCGGCAGCGTGCTGCACACGCTGCGCCGCGCCGACGACGGCTGGCGCATCCAGACCAAGCGCGTCGACCTCGTCAACTGCGACGCGCCGCACGAAGCCCTGCAGGTGTTCCTGTGAAGGCCGCGCTGCTGGCGATGCACTACCAGAACGACGTGCTGCACGTCGACGGCAAGGTGCGCGTGGGCGTGGCCGCCGACGACCCGGCGCGCCCGCGCCTCATCGCCTCGGCCGCGCGGCTCATCGCCGGGGCGCGCGCGAACGGCGTGCCGGTGATCTTCGTGCGCATCGCCTTCGCGCCCGACTATTCGGACTGCCTGCGCAACTGCACGCTGTTCCGCCGCGTGGCCGAGAGCGGCGCGGTGCAGGAAGGCAGCTGGGGCGCGGGCTTCTACGACGAACTCGCGCCGCGGCCGGGCGAGGCCGTCGTCACCCACAAGCGCAACAACCCCTTCTGGGCCAGCGGGCTCGAAGAGGTGGTGCGCGCCACCGGCGCCAGTCGCCTGTACGTGGCCGGCATCGCGACCAACCACGTCGTCGAGCACGGCGCACGCCATGCGAGCGACCTGGGCTACGACGTGGCGGTGGTCGCCGACGCCTGCAGCACCGCACAGGCGCACCTGCAGGCGGCGAGCCTCGAAACCCTGGCGATGCTCGCGGACGTGGTGCGCGTGGACGACGCCATCGCGCAGATGGGAGGCCGGCCATGACGACGCTGCAAGGCAAGGTCGCGATCGTCACCGGCGCCGCCGCGCTGCTGGGCAGCGCCATCGTGCGCGCCTTCGTGCAGGCCGGCGCGCGCGTGGTGGCGGTCGACATCGACACGGCGCGCGGCGCCGCCTTGGCGGCCGACGTGGGCGCGGGCTGCCGCTTCGTCGCCTGCGACATCGCCTCGGACGACGCGCTCGATGCGCTCGTGACCGGCACGCTTCGCACCGAAGGCCGCATCGATTTCCTCATCAACAACGCGGTGGTCTACGGCGATGCGGGGCTGGATGCCGCGCGCGCCGACTGGCTGGGCGCGCTGAACGTCAACCTGGTCTCGGGCGCGATGCTGGTGCAGAAGACCGCCGACGCGCTGGCCGCGCACGGCGGCGCCATCGTGAACATGGGCAGCGTCGGCGGCAAGTTCGGCGCCGCGGGCCGGGCGCTGTACCCCGCGGCCAAGGCCGCCATCCTTCAACTCACGCGCAATCAGGCCGCCACGCTGGCGCCGCGGGGCGTGCGCGTGAACTCGGTGTCGCCGGGCTGGACCTGGTCGGACGCGCTGTCGCGCATGACGAACGGCGACCGCGCACGGGCCGACCGCGTCGGCGCGCCGATGCATCCGCTGGGCCGCGTGGGCGACGGCGACGACGTGGCGCAGGTGGTGCTGTTCCTGTGCTCGGACGCGGCGCGCTTCGTCACCGGTGCGGACATCCCGGTCGATGGCGGCTTCTCGATGCTGGGGCCCGACCAGGGCCGCTCGGCGCGCGACTGGTTCGGGGCCTAGCCGGCGTTCAGCCGCGCGACTGCCGCAGCGCGCCCGGCGTGCCGCCCAGGTGCCGGCGGCACAGCCGCACGAAGTGCGAGGCGTCGGCCAGCCCGACGCGCAGGCCGATCTGCGCCACGCTCAGGCGGTCGAAGCGCGCATCGGCCAGCATGCGCTGCGCCACCTGCATGCGGCAGGCGGCCAGCGCGTTGGCGAAGGTGGTGGCGCTGTGCCCTGCCCCGCCGCCTTCGGCCAGGCAACGGTGCAGGCTGCGCTCAGAGATGCCCAGCCCCTGCGCCACGGCCGCGGCCGTGAGGCCCGGCTCGGCATGGCGCTCGCGCGTGGCGTCGAGCACGCGCTGGCGCAGGGCGGCGCGGCTGCACGGGTCGGGCATGGCCACGCCACCGGTCGGGCCGAGCGCCAGGGCCAGCAGGCCGCCTAGCTGGTCGGCCAGCAACGCCGCCGGCAGCGGCGGCCGCAGGGCCACCTCGGGCGACAGCGCCTGCGCGAAGCCGCTGAGCGCCGCGCCCCAGCCGCTGTGGCCGTCGATGCGGCGCGCCACGTGGTCGCCGGCATCGGGCAGCCACGACTCGACCCACGCGGTCGGCAGCTCGATCGACACGGTGTCGGCCGACTGCTGCAGGTGGAAGGCGTAGCAGCGCCGCGAATCGACCAGCACCGCGTCGCCGGGCAGCAGGCGCGCCGAGCGCTCTTCCTGCACCGCGACCCAGGGCGAGTCGGCCTTGCACAGCAGGTAGTAGAAGTTGTGGCGGCTGTGGGCGATGGCGCGGCGCGTGCGGTACACGTCCTGCGCGCTGCCGCGCACGCGGTTCACGTGCAGCGGCCCGAGCGGCGCGGATTCGAGCGAAGCGCCGAAGCGGCCGGCCAGCGGGCTGGTCACGTCCATCTCGAGAAAGCCTTCGCAGACCGCGCCGATCCAGTAGTCCAGCCGCTGCGGCGGCGGCACGGTGTCGGTCGACCAGGTGTGGATCGCAGCAGGGGCTGCGGGCATGGCGGCGGAAGTCATCCCGCCAACATAGCCAGCCCGGGCCCGTTTGCCAAGCGGGTATAGACGCCCTCCGACGCCACGCCGCGCGGGTGCCCGGCACAATGGCCCGCTTCATCCACCGCACACGCACGAAGGGCCCGGCACACATGAGCAAGCAAAGCGATTTCGGATTGATCGGCCTGGCCGTGATGGGACAGAACCTGGTGCTGAACGTGGAAAGCCGCGGCTTCCAGGTCAGCGTCTACAACCGCACCGAGGCCACCACCGAGGCCTTCATTGCCGCCCACCCCGGCAAGCAGCTGGTGGGCGCGAAGACGCTCGAGGAGTTCGTCCAGAGCCTGGCCAAGCCCCGCAAGATCCAGATCATGGTCAAGGCCGGCGCGCCGGTCGACCAGGTGATCGAGCAGCTCATTCCGCTGCTCGACAAAGATGACATCGTCATCGACGGCGGCAACAGCCTGTACACCGACACCGAGCGCCGCGACGCCTACCTTGCAGCCAAGGGCCTGCGCTTCATCGGCGCGGGCGTGTCGGGCGGCGAGGAAGGCGCGCGCAAGGGGCCATCGATCATGCCGGGCGGCCCGGCGTCGACCTGGGAGGTGATGAAGCCGATCTTCGAGAGCATCGCGGCCAAGGTGGACGGCGAGCCCTGCGTGATCCACATCGGCCCGGGCGGCGCGGGGCACTACGTGAAGATGGTGCACAACGGCATCGAGTACGGCGACATGCAGCTGATCTGCGAGGCCTACAGCCTGTTCAAGGCGGCCGGCTTCTCGACCGACGAGATGGCCGCGATCTTCAACGAATGGAACGAGGGCGAGCTGCAGAGCTACCTGATCCAGATCACCGCCAAGGCGCTCGAGCAGAAAGACCCCGAAACCGGCCAGCCGGTGGTCGACCTCATCCTGGACAAGGCGGGCCAGAAAGGCACGGGCCAGTGGACGCTGCTGAACGCGGCTGAGAACGCGGTCGTCATCAGCACCATCAACGCCGCGGTCGAGGCGCGCGTGCTGTCGTCGCAGAAGAAGCAGCGCGTGGCGGCCAGCCAGTTGCTGCAGGGGCCGAAGATCGAACTGTCGCTGGAGAAAAAGGCGCTGGTGGCCAAGGTGCACGACGCGCTCTACGCCTCGAAGGCCATCAGCTACACGCAGGGCTTCGACCTGATCCAGACCATGGGCGAGAAGAAAGGCTGGCAGCTCGACCTGGGCGGCATCGCCTCGATCTGGCGCGGCGGCTGCATCATCCGCGCGCGTTTTTTGAACCGCATCACCGACGCCTTCCGCCGCGACCCGGCGCTGGGCAACCTGATGCTCGACCCGTTCTTTCAAGACCTGCTGAACCGCACGCAGCAGAACTGGCGCGAGGTGGTGGCGCTGGCGGTGAGCAACGGCATCCCGGTGCCGGCCTTCAGCGCCTCGCTGGCCTACTACGACAGCTACCGCACGGCACGCCTGAGCGCGAACCTGCTGCAGGCGCAGCGCGACTTCTTCGGGGCGCACACGTACGAGCGTGTCGACAAGCCGGAGGGCCAGTTCTTCCACACGGACTGGCCCGAAGTCATCGAATAAATAAACTGGGCTCGCCCCCAGGCTTCGCGCACTTCGTGTCGCTTCGCCAACCCCCTACCAGGGGCAACACCAGCGGCCCGGCAAAGCCGGTTCCGCGGTGTTTCTGGTGAATGCCCGGTCGCCGCCTCTTCAGGTGATGCGACTCAGCCGGCGTCGGCCAGCCAGTCGCGCACCGCACCGACCGACTGCGCCAGCGGCGCCGTCGCATCCACCGCCAGCACGCCGGCCTCGCCCACCGGCGATTCGAGCGTGGCGAACTGGTTGGCCACGAGGCTGGCCGGGAACATGTGCAAGCCAGCGCCCGCGCGCGCGGCCACGCGGCGTTCGGCTTCGGCGCGGTCGATCTGCATGAACACGAAGCGCAGGCCCGGCGCGGCGGCGCGCAACTGGTCGCGGTAGCTGCGCTTGAGCGCGGAGCAGGTCATGACGGCGCCCTGCGGCGCGTCGGCCAGGGCGCGGCCCAGCGTGGCCAGCCAGCCGGCGCGGTCGGCGTCGGTGAGCGCGATGCCGCGGCTCATCTTGTCGACGTTGGCGGGCGGATGGTGGTCATCGCCCTCGATCAGCGGCAGCCCGAACGCCGTGGCCAGCGCCGCGCCCATGCTGGACTTGCCGCAGCCCGAAACCCCCATCACCACGAGCCAGACCCTGTTCATGCGCACCCTTGACCTTTGTTGAAGCTGACAGGCGCGTGCCGGGGCCGGCACGCGCGGTCACGAATCTACCGCGTCGGCACCCGGGTGGGCGCAAAGCCGGTGCCGGCCACGGGTCAGACCAAGTGCCAGCGCCGGCTGTGCGGCCCCTGCTTCGCGAACACGTGCGCGAGGTGCTTCTTGACCGTGTTGACGCTGATGCCGAGCCGCTCGGCGATCTGCTTGTTGGTCATGTCCCGGTGCATGAGCGACAGCACCTCGTCTTCCCGTGCAGTCAGCCGGAGGGCCGGCGTGGCACCGCCGGACGCCGACCGCCCGCCGCTGGCCTTCGCGCGCAGCACGCACAGGTACAGCGCCTGCACCACCGGCCCCGGAAAGCCCAGGGTACCCGCCAGCACGGCGTCCAGCGATTGCGCGAACTGCTCGGCGCTCGCGGCCCACTCGACGCTGCCGCGCGCCTGGCTGCGGAGCGCGGCATCCAGGCCCTGCGGGGACGGCGCCTCCCAGCCGAGGAGCCAGTCGGTGGCGGGAAAGCGGCGGCGCAGACCGTCCAGGCTGGCGACGCTCTCCGGCGCCATCAGCGCGATGTCCACCAGCAGCAGACGAGGCGCCTGCGGCCGGCAGCGGGCTTCCAGCTCGAAGAGGCTGTCCACCTGCACGCACGCGACCTCGTACATCCGCCCGGCCCGCTGCCGCGAGGCCAACAGGCCCTGCCCGAACCGCGGTGACGCGCGGCTGGGGCCGGTGGCGACAAGCACCGGCACGCGGAGGTCGGCCGCAGGGCCAGGGAGGTCGGGGAACGCCGGTTGAAAACAGTCCGATGCCAACAGCGCGGGTGGCACGGAGGGCGCGAACGGCGACAGGGGACGCAAGCCCTGCATGAACGGCAGCGGGTCTGCGTTCCACGCAGGTTCCAGCCCAGCAGACGGCAGTGGGACTTGTTCCATGGTTTCCCTCCGAGGTGCCTATTGGGAGGCAGCCGGAGCTTAATGATAAAGACCACAAATTCCTGCAGACAGGTCTGCCGACCTCGCAAGGTATCAAAGGGTAAGGGCGCGCGATCGGCGCGGCGCATCACCCAATGGGTGACAACTTTTATCCTATGGACAGGGCGCAGCCCGGCGGTTCAGCATTCCTCTCTGCTGATATGTGAACGTGGTTGATCGCCAGTGCATGCAGGTCAATCGGGAGCACTGATTCCAGTCGGCGCATCTTTTCAACCAAGGAGTTCCCATGGCTGCGCTCAACCTGACGGCCGGCTCGACCGTCACCCTGGATGAATCCGCCAATTTGCAGAACCTTGCCGCTACTCCCGCTGCCGCCGGCGACAGTAACGACAATGACATCTCCGCAAGTTCACTGCCCACCGCCTTCAGCACCCGCCTGGCGGCCCAAGGCGTCGGCACCGCCATCAACGCGGCGTTGAGTGGCTACAACGGGACCAACACCGGCACCAACGCCTTCACGTTCAGCGTGACGGGCACGGTCACCGACATGTCCTTCACGGACGCGAACGGCGCGCCGCTCAATGGCCTGGACAGCGGCCTCAACACCGCCGACGGCGAAGACATCTTCCTGTACACCGACGCGACCAACAACAACGTCGTCTACGGAAAGACCGCCCTCAATGTCGTCGTGTTCGCCGCCTACCTGGAAGAGACGGGCAGCCCGGTGAACGGCGCCAAGATCTGGACCGTCCAGTACGAAGCGATGTCGAACCCCGACGCGGCCAACGCCGACGATCCGATCGACCTGACGGACAAGGTCTTCGTCAGCGTCAGCCAGGACACGGAGTTCAACCTCGAGGACGCGCCCTCCGGCCAGAACCTGTTCCTGATGTTCACGACCGGCAGTCCGACCATCGTCGATGGCCGCATCTCCAACGTGTCGATCATCGCGACCGGCAAGGACCCGGCCAACCAGTCCGGGGCCAATCCCAACAGCACCGCCGACGACATCAACATCTCGACCGGCGACACGATCAACACCAGCAAGGCGGGCGGACCGACCACGTTCGGCACCAACAGCCAGATGATCACCGAGCAGGAAGGCATCCGCTTCACGTTCGTGACGGGAGCCCGGGCGGACGTCACCATTCCGAACCTGGACCAGAACGAGGCCGACCTGGAGTCGAACATCGACTTCACCGGCATGTTCGGCGCGAGGACCGCCGACTTCGACGTGGTGCAGCTGCAAAGTGGCAAGAGTGCCCAGGTCAAGATCTCGGCCTTCAGCACGGCGGCGGAGTCCGGCAACAGCTTCATCGACGGCTATGCGGGCGACGCGACGGTGGCGATCACCAGCGTGCGCGTGCTCAATTCCGCCACCGGGGCCGTGCTCGAAACCTTCTCGGCCGGCGCCGAAGGCGGACTGAGTTCGAGCCTTGCCATCACCATCACCGGCGGCGTCGCGACCATCACCGGCGTCGTGGCCGGCCAATCGATCGAGTACACGACGTCGGCGGACCACAACCGCGTGCTCATCGAAAACGGGGCGGCCCTCAATGCCTCGGGCAACACACACGCGGACTTCGACATCGGCGGCTTCCGGCTGCTGAGGTCGTCCACCGCCACGGCGCAGATCGGCTCGCAGATGATCTTCGAGGACGACGGGCCGAGCATCGCGGTCGCCGATACGGCGCCGCCCGACGCATTGACGGTGGACGAGAGCGCCCTGGCCACCAACGCGTCGGCCAGCTTCGCCGACAACTTCTCCAGCACGCCGAGCTACGGCGCGGACGGCGCAGGCACGGTCACCAGCGCCTACGCACTGAGCCTGAAGACCAGCGGCGCGGACTCCGGGCTGGACGACGTGGCCACCGGCAACAGCGTGTTCCTGTTCCTCAACGCCTCGGGCGTCGTCGAGGGGCGCCAGGGCACGGACGCCGCGGCGGCCGCCACGGGCGACATCGTCTTCACGGTGAGCGTCAACGCCGCAGGCACGGTCACGCTCGACCAGGTGCGCGCCGTCGTGCATCCGAACACCGCCAACCCGGACGATTCGAAGACGCTCGCCGCAGCCGACCTGATCGTGCTGACGCGCACCGACACCATCACCGACAGGGACGGCGACCCGAACACGGGTTCGGACTTCCTCAACATCGGCCAGGCCCTGAACTTCAAGGACGACGGCCCGAGCATCGCGGTCGCCGATACGGCGCCGCCCGACGCATTGACGGTGGACGAGACCGCCCTGGCCACCAACGCGTCGGCCAGCTTCGCCGACAACTTCTTCAGCACGCCGACCTATGGCGCGGACGGCGCAGGCACGACCAGCAGCGCCTACGCGCTCAGCGTCAAGAGTGCGGGCGTTGCCTCGGGCCTCGTCGACACCCTGACCAATCAGAGCGTGGTGCTGACCGTCAACGCCGGCGTGGTCGAGGGGCGTACCGCCATCAGCGGTGCGCTGGTCTTCACCGTCAGCGTGGACGCTGCCGGCCTCGTCACGCTCGACCAGCTGCGTGCCGTCGTGCATCCGGACGCCACCAACCCGGACGACTCGAAGACGCTGGCCGCGGCCGATCTGGTCGTGCTGACCCGCACCGACACCATCACCGACAAGGACGGCGACCAGAACACCGGTTCGGACTTCCTCAACATCGGCCAAGCCCTGAACTTCAAGGACGATGGGCCGAGCATCGTGGTGGCCGACACGGCACCGTCCGACACGTTGACAGTGGACGAAACCGCCCTGGCCACCAACGCGTCGGCCAGCTTCGCCGACAACTTCTCCAGCACGCCGACCTACGGCGCGGACGGTGCGGGTACGACCAGCAGCGCCTACGCGCTCAGCGTCAAGAGTGCGGGCGTTGCCTCGGGCCTCGTCGACACCCTGACCAATCAGAGCGTGGTGCTGACCGTCAACGCCGGCGTGGTCGAGGGGCGTACCGCCATCAGCGGTGCGCTGGTCTTCACCGTCAGCGTGGACGCTGCCGGCCTCGTCACGCTCGACCAGCTGCGTGCCGTCGTGCATCCGGACGCCACCAACCCAGACGACTCGAAGACGCTGGCCGCAGCCGACCTGATCGTGCTGACGCGCACCGACACCGTCACCGACAAGGACGGCGACCAGAACACCGGCGCGGACTTCCTGAACATCGGCCAGGCCTTGAACTTCGAGGATGACGGGCCGAGCATCACGGTGGCCGACACGGCGGCCGCCGATCCACTGACGGTGGACGAGACCATCTTCGCAACCAACGCGTCGGCCAGCTTCGCCGACAACTTCACCAGCACGCCGACCTACGGCGCGGACGGCGCCGGCACGGTCACCAGCGCCTACGCACTCAGCGTCAAGAGCGCGGGCGTCGCCTCGGGCCTGGTCGACACGCTCAGCAACCAGAGCGTGGTGTTGACCCTCACCGCCGGCGGCGTGGTCGAAGGGCGCACGGCCGGCAGCGGATTGCTGGTCTTCACCGTCAGCGTGAACGCCGCGGGCCTCGTCACGCTCGACCAGCAGCGCGCCGTCGTGCACCCGGACGCCACCAACCCGGACGATTCGAAGACGCTCACTGCAGCCGACCTGATCGTGCTGACCCGCACCGACACCATCACCGACAAGGACGGCGACCAGAACACGGGCTCGGACTTCCTCAACATCGGCCAGGCCCTGAACTTCGAGGACGACGGCCCGACCATCCTGGCCCGCACCGACCTCATCTACGCGAACACCAGCAACCCGTCGCCTGGCGGCACCGGCACCTTCGACTACGAGATCGGCGCCGACGCGCGGTCGAGCTACAGCGTCTCCAACTCCGACTTTTCAGCGATCACGCTGACCGGCACGGTGGGCAATGCGGCGATCACCAGCCCGACGGTGACCTGGACCTCCGAGACGGCGACCGGCGCCTCGTTCGCCGTGAGCTTCAGCTACAAGCCGGACCCGGGCTCGGCCACCACCACCAACGCGACCGGCACGCTGAGCTTCGACAAGGTGAACGGCACCTACTCGCTCGCGCTGAATGCGCCCATCGCGGGCTTCAACACCGTCTCGACCGGCCAGGCGCTGGGCTTCACCGGCTACACGGTGGGCACATCGACGGTCGACCAGACGCAGCCCGACGTGTCGGTGGCCCAGTTGAGCAGCAACTTCTTCGTGCAGTTCACCGGCTACAGCGAGCCGGGCGGCGGCACCGGTGCCAACAACATCCAGGCGATCGCTCCGGCAGCCCCGTTGGGCACGGCCAACGGAACCGCCTTCGTGAACGGCGAGCTGTTCAAGCAGGCCGGGACGTGGGTGAGCGTGTCCAACCTGGCCAACGGCGTGGCGGGCGACACCATCCAGCAGGGCGAGGTGCTGGACCTCGACTTCTTCGCCGCGAACCCGTTCGGCTTCACGACCGCGACGCCGACCACGCAGGCCGCCGGCATGTTCCTCAAGTTCGACGGCATCGGCAGCGAGGACCTGGTGCTCGTGCTCAAGCTGGTGGACCCGGACGACGGCAGCCGCACGACGAAGGCCATCATCATCGACAACGCCGACATCATCAAATCCGGCGGCACCATCCCGGCCCCGTACAGCATCTCGCTGGACAACAACGACGGCGCGGTCATCATCGAGTCGAACGACTTCAACACCGGCACCGAGAACTACGTCATCGAAGGTGCGCAGCTGCTGGTGTCGACCGAAGGCGTGACGGGCACGGCCATCAACCTCAATGCCCTGACCGGGGCCGGCGGCAACAGCACCACGCTGCAGGAATTCTCGGGAACACCCGGCACGGCCAACCCTGAAGCGGCCACGTCCGACAACGACGTCATCAAGATCTCGGACATCGGCTTCGTCACCCTCAACAGCGGCCAGCTCGACGCCAACCTGCAGTTCTCGCTGGCGGTCAAGGACGCCGACGGTGACGCCACCCCCACGCAGGTGCTGGACGTCGGCATCGTCGGCGGCACCGCCTTCACCGGCGGCGCGGATGACGAAGCGATCCAGGGCAGCACGGGCAACGACACGCTCAACGGCGGCGGCGGCAACGACACGCTGACCGGCGGACTGGGCAAGGACACGCTCACCGGGGGCGATGGCAACGATATCTACGACTTCAATGCCGTGGCCGAGAGTGCGGCCGGTGCGAACAGGGACGTGGTCACCGGATTCATGAGCGGTGCGGACACGCTCGACCTGTCGGGCATCGACGCCATTTCGGGCAACGCGAACGCGGACGACGCCTTCAGCTACCTCGGCGATGCAGCGTTCACCAACGTGGCCGGACAGCTGAGGTTCGACGTCGCCACCCAGACGCTGCAGGCCGATATCGACGGCAACGGCACCGCCGACTTCGAAGTGCAGCTGGTGGGTGTCGTGGCGCCGCCACCGCTGGACGACTTCTTCATGTAGGCCCGGGCATTGCGTGGAAGCGAGGGCGGCCCTACCGACCGCCCTCGTCAGCCGCAACGGCCGGGCCGGGGCGCGTCAGCGTTGCTCGCACTCAGAACAGGCTGCCCTGCCCTTGCGCGCCGGGCGGGCGGAAGGCCCCGGTGTCGAGCGCAATCCGCTCGCGGTTGAAGCCCAGCCGGTGCGTCGCCTTCTGGAAGCGCTGCTGGATCAGGTCGGCCCACAGGCCGGCGCCCTTCATGCGCGTGGCGAAGTCGGCGTCGTAGTCCTTGCCGCCGCGCATCTCGTGGATGCGCGCCATGACGCGCTCGGCGCGCTGCGGGTAGTGCAGCTCGAGCCATTCCTTGAAGAGCGGCGCCACCTCCCATGGCAGCCGCACCACCGTGTAGAAGGCGCTGCGCGCGCCGGCCTCCCAGGCGGCTTCGAGCACCTGCTCCATGTCCTCGGTAATGAACGGAATCTGCGGCGCCACGCTCACGCCCACCGGCACGCCGGCCTCGGCCAGGGTGCGGATGGTGCGCAGCCGCCGGTGCGGCGCGGCGGCGCGCGGCTCGAGCTTGCGCGCCAGCTCGCCGTCGAGCGTGGTCACGGTGACGTACACGGCCGCGAGCCGGTCGGCGGCCATGGGCGCGATCAGGTCGAGGTCGCGCTCGACCGCGCTCGACTTGGTGACCAGCGCGAACGGATGCCGCACCTCGCTCAGCAGCTCGATCACGCCGCGCGTGAGCCGCAGTTCGCGCTCGATGGGCTGGTAGCAGTCGGTGGCGGTGCCGATGGCGAGGTTGCTGGGGCGGTAGCCCTTGCGCCCGAGTTCGGCGCGCAGCACCTCGACGAGGTTGCGCTTGGCGATCAGCTTGGTCTCGAAGTCGAGGCCGGGCGACAGGTTCAGGTAGCTGTGCGTGGGCCGCGCAAAGCAGTAGATGCAGCCGTGCTCGCAGCCGCGGTACGGGTTGAGCGAGCGGTCGAAGGGGATGTCGGGCGACTCGTTGCTGCTGAGCACCGACTTCACGTCCTCGAAGCGCACCTCGGTGGCCAGCGGCAGCAACCCGGCGGCTTCGGCTTCGCCGTCTTCCAGCGTGCCCCAGCCGTCGTCGAAGGCGTCGCGTTCGTCTTTGGAGAACCGGTGCGCGAGCCGCGTGGCCGCGCCTCGGCCCTTGATGATGTGGATGGGAACCTGGGCGGCGGGCATGGCGAGTCCTTGGAAGGAAACAGGAAACAAGGCAAATAACTGTTTATTCATACAGTATTTCACTTTTGATCCAGACATGCACAGTTTTTTATTTCTGTCTTGACAGAAATTCAGGAATTCCTAAACTCGACGCCATGGAACTCACCGACATTCAACGCAAGTTCGTCCTGCACTGGGGCGAGATGGGCTCCATGTGGGGCGTGAACCGCACGGTCTCGCAGATCCACGCCCTGCTCTTCGCGCACGGCAAGCCGATGCACGCCGAAGAGCTGTCGGAAACGCTGGGCGTGGCCCGCTCCAACGTCAGCAACAGCCTGAAGGAACTGCAGGCCTGGAACCTCGTGCGCGTCACCCACACGCTGGGCGACCGGCGCGACTACTTCGAGACCAGCGTCGACGTGTGGGAGCTGTTCCGCACCGTGGTGCGCGAGCGCAAGGAGCGCGAGTTCGACCCCACCATCCGCGTGCTGCGCGAGATCGTCGCCAGCCCCGATTTCCAGAAGGAGCCGCCCGATGCGCAGGACCGCATCCGCTCCACCATGGACCTCATGACCAAGCTCGCCACCTGGGCCGACGAGATGCTGCGGCTGTCGCCCGGCACGCTCGACAAGGTGCTCACGCTGGGCGCCAGCGTGCAGAAGTTCGTGCGCGGCGACAGCCCACCGCCCCCCGCCCCTCCTGGCGCGGGCAAGGGCGACGACCCCGACGCGCACCACGCCAGCCTGCCCATGATCTGAGAAAGGCCGCGTCCTTTTTTTGCCTTCTTATTTCTGTTTTGACTGAAATGTCGAAAACCAAAAGCACCATGACCCGCTTCGCCCCCGCCACCTACCCGCTCACCGTCTACTTCGACGCCACCTGCCCGCTGTGCACGGCCGAGATGGGCGCCATGCAGGCGCGCGACGCCGCCAAGCGGCTGCGCCTGATCGACTGCTCGCCCGCCGGCTTCGCGGACGGCCCGGCGCCGCGCGAGGCGCTGATGCGTTCGCTGCACGCGGTCGATGCCGCCGGCCGGCTGCGCGTAGGCGTGGATGCGATCCGCGCTTGCCGCGCGGCGGTGGGCCTGCCGGCCGGCGGCGCCGTGCTCGACCTGCCGGTGGTCGGCCGGCTGGCCGATCGCGCCTACGCGGTGCTGGCGCGCAACCGCTACCGGCTGCCGCGCTGGCTGGTCCTGCGGCTCGCGGGGCACGGTGCGATCGCGCCGGCCACCTGCGCCGACGACCACTGCAAGCTTTAGAAAAAAACCCACGCTGTCACACACCACCCGCTCACGTCCGAAGGAGTTTTCGATGCCCGACGTCTTCCAGCCCGACTTCCGCCTGCCCGGCACCGCGCGGCCCGCGCCGCCTGCCGTCGAAGGCCGCGTGAGCCGCGAGGACACGCAGGACTATTTCACCGAGGTCGCCGACGACTACCGCGTCTGGAGCCCCAGCTACAACATGCACTTCGGCTTCTGGCGCCTGGGCCTGAACCCGCTGCGGCGCGAGGGCATGCTGATCGAGATGAACCGCACCGTCGGCCGCGCGCTGCGGCTCGACACCGCCACCCGTGACCCGCGCTGCGTGCTCGACCTGGGCTGCGGCGCCGGCGCCACCTCGCGCACGCTGGTCGGCGACGACCCCGCGCTGCATGCGGTCACCGTGACCAATGTGCCGGTGCAGAACGGCATCGCCGCGCGGCTCGACGCCCGCGCCGGCGTGGCCGACCGCGTCGCGCACGTCGAGGCCGACTACACCCGCACCGGCCTGCCCGCCGCCCAGGCCGACGGTGCCTGGGCGCTCGAAAGCGCCTGCTACGCCGAGGGCACCGCCAAGGCCGACTTCGTGCGCGAGGCCGCGCGGCTGCTCAAGCCCGGCGCGCGGCTGGTGGTGGTCGACGGCTTCCTGCTGCGCCGCCGGCCGGGCCGGCTCGCGGGCTGGCTGCACCGCCTGTGGGCCGACAGCTGGGCCGTACCCACGCTGGCCGTGCGCGAGGACTTCACGGCCGCGCTGCGCGCACACGGCTTCGAGGACATCGAGTTCACCTCGCTGCGCTGGCGCGTGGCACCGAGCGCCTTGCACATCCCCGTGCTGGCCACCCGCTTCACGCTGGCCGAACTGTGGAAGGCCCGCGGCAGGCTCAGCCCCTGGCGCCGCAAGCACATCGTGGCCAGCTACTGCGCGCTCGCGCTGGGCATGTTCTGGCGCGACTTCGACTACGCCATGGTGACGGCCCGGCGCAGCGCCAGCTGAGACATCACAAAAAGAGGAGAAGAGATTTCCATGCGCACCGAGCCCGAAGAAAGCAAACTCGCCGACCTGCCTGCCAACGACGACGTGCCGGCCCCCAAGCCCGTGCGCGGCATGCCCTTCGGCTGGTTCTGGCCCATGTTCGCCGGCGCGGCGCTGGCGCTCGTGCTGCGCCTCGTCTTCAGCGGCGGCCCCGGCCAGCCCTTCTCGGCCATGCTGGGCTCCTTCGTCTATTTCGCGCCCGCGGCGTGCGGCGCGGTCACGGTGTACCTGGCCGAGCGCATCGAGCGGCGCAGCTGGGGCTACTACCTCTGGGCGCCGTGGGTGGCCACTGCGCTGTTCGTCGGCGGCACGCTGATGGTCTTCATCGAGGGCATCATCTGCGCCGCCTTCATCGTGCCGCTGTTCGCGGTGATGGGCAGCGTCGGCGGGCTGGCCATGGGCATCGTGTGCCGCATCACCAACTGGCCCAAGCCCGCGCTGTACAGCGTCGCCCTGGTGCCGCTGCTGCTCGGCGGCATCGAGCCGCAATGGCCCAACCCCGACCAGTTCTCGAACACCTCGCGCACGCTCTTCATCGCGGCGCCGGCCGGGCGTGTGTGGCACGAGCTCAACGCCGCGCGCGACATCCGCCCCAGCGAAGTCGGCGACGCGTGGGCCTACCGCGTCGGCGTGCCGATGCCGGTGTCGGGCGTGACCGTCGACACGCCCGAGGGCCGCGTGCGCCAGGTGCAGTGGCAGAAGAACGTGCGCTTCGAAGAGGTCGTCACCGAGTGGCAGCCCGATCGCCTGCTGAAGTGGCGCTTCCGCTTCACGCCCGACTCCTTCCCCGCCGGCGCGCTCGACGACCACGTGATGATCGGCGGCCAGTATTTCGACCTGCGCGACGCCACCTACACCCTGACCCCGCGCGACGGCGGCACCGAGCTGCGCGTCGCGGTGTCGTGGCGGCTGAGCACGCGCTTCAACTGGTATGCGGACCCGGTCATGCAGTTCCTGCTTGGCGACGCTTCCGAGAACATCCTGCGCTTCTACAAGGCGCGCAGCGAAGCCACCGGGGCGGTGGCGGGATGAGCAGCGCGCCACCCGTCTTCCAGCAGGCGCTCGGCCCTGCGTGGGACCAGCTCGGCGACGTCATCCGCCGGCACTACACGATGGCGCCGTTCTCCGACGATTACGTGTGCGTGCGCGGCACGATGCGCGAGGTCTGGCACGCCCCGTGGGCCGCGCTGCTGATGCCCTTCGGCCGGCTGTTCGGCGCGCTGGTTCCGCACCAGGGTACCCAGGTGCCGATCGAGGTGCACTACCGCTGCCACCCCGACGACTCTAATCTCTACTGGGACCGCGTCTTCCACTTCCCGGGCAGGCCGCCTTTTCATTTCCGCTCGCACATGGAGCACGGCGCGGCACAGGGCAGCGAGGTGATCGAATACGTGCGCTTCGGCATCGGCATGCGCCTGGCGGTGAGCGCGGAAGACGGCGCGCTCGTGTTCCGCGACCGGGGCTACATCTGGCGCCTCGCGGGGCTGCGCATTCCGCTGCCGCTGGGCCTCTTGCTCGGCACCGCCTACGTCGAGGAACGGCCCGATCCGTCCGACCCCGACCACTTCACGATGAAGATGCTGCTGCGCCACCGCTGGTTCGGCGATGTGTTTCGCTACAGCGGACGCTTCCGCCTCGGTTCACAATGAGCCCACCATGCCGCGCCGCCCCGAAAACCTCTACGCCCAGTACCACGCCCACATCTACTTCGCCCCCGCCACGCTGGCGCAGGCGCGCGAGCTCAGCGAGCGCGCCGGCCGCGAGCTGATGGTGGTGGTGGGCCGGGTGCACGAACGCCTGGTCGGCCCGCACCCGCACTGGAGCTGCCAGCTGGCCTTCGACGCCGCCGAGTTCGACGAGGTCATCGGCTGGCTCGACGCGAATCGCAACGGCCTCGACGTGTTCGTGCACGGCGTGACCGGCGACGACTTCGCGGACCACACAGCCCATGCGATGTGGCTGGGCGAAGAGAGCGCGCTCGACCTGCGGATGTTCAGGCGCTAGGCCTGCGCCAGCAGCGCGCAGACCTCCTCATCCGTCGTTTGCGAGAAATCTTCATACCAGGCACCGACCGCGCGAAACACCGTCGGGCAGCGCACGCACAGCACATCGTCGGCCTCGCGCTGCAAGGCCTCGCAGGCCTCGGGCGACGCCACGGGCACGGCGGCGACCACGGTGCCGGCGCCCTGTCGCCTCAGCCCGCGTACCGCGGCGCGCATGGTGGCACCGGTGGCGAGTCCGTCGTCGATCACGAGCACCGTGCGGCCTTGCACCTCGCACGCCGGGCGATCACCGCGATAGACCTGCGCGCGGCGCGCCAACTCGGCGAGCTCAGCACGGACCACGGCATCGATCTCCGACGGACGCAGGTCCAGCGTGCGCACCAGGTGTTCGTCGATCTCGGGCACGCCGTCGCCCGCGAGCGCGCCGAAGGCGTACTCGGGTTGTTCAGGCAGGCCCAGCTTGCGCACCACCAGCACGTCGAGCGGCAAGCGCAGCGCGCGGGCCACCTCGAAGGCCACCGGCACGCCGCCGCGCGGCAGCGCCAGCACCACGGCATCCGAAAAACCGCCGCGCCGCTGCAGCAACGCAGCGAGCTGGCGGCCGGCCTGTGCGCGATCACGAAACTTCACGGCGTGTGCTCCCGAGATGGAATGTTCACACGCTGTTCGCGCCGAGGCGAGCCCCTGCGCAAAGACCCGGATCACAGCGTGCGTTACGCAGCCTCTTGCGTTTCCACCTCGGCGTCGGACGCGCCGCCGTGCACCTTGAAGAAGCGCGCACCCTCGACCTTCTGGCCGATGGCCGCCTCGTAGGCCGCGCGCACATCGTCGGGCTGCCCTGCCTGCCCGAAGAAATCCTTCAGATACGGCCCCAGCAGCGGATGCGCGGCCAGTTCCTCGCGCGACAGGCCGTGCAGCATCTCGTCGCGGCAGGCCGACGGCAGGAACACGTCGCGGTTCTTCTCGGGGTCGCGGATCAGGCCCTTGGGCTCGTGCGCCGGGTCGGCCTGCATCGACTCGAGTTCTTCGAAGAAGCGCCGGCGCATCATCACGATGCCCTTGTCGCTCTGGCCCAGCTTCTCGCGCGTGCGGTCGGTCACGGTGCCCTGCCCGACCCACACGACGAAGTCCTGGTTTGCGACGTGGCTGGTGATCCAGCGGCCCGTGGCCGGGTCCTTGATGGGGCCGTACCACGAGGGAATGCGTTCCTGCACATAAGGCTCCTGCTCGGTCGGCACGCGGCTGAGCACCCACAGCACGCTCAGCGTGTGGTGGTCATCGATGGGCACGCGCCATTCGAAGTGGTGGCCGAGGAAGAAGCCGTTGGGCCACAGCGTGACGCGGCCGGTGGTCCACATCACGTTGTCTTCGCGCTCGCCGCCGCGCAGGCGCTTGTAGACGAAGCCGTGCTCGAACTCCTCGAAGGCGAGCTTCAGGTGCGTGGGCACGTAGGGGCCTTCGTCGCCCTGCAGGCGCGTGGTCCAGTTGTTGTGCGTCCACTCGAAGTGCACGGGGTCGATGGAGTTCTCCTGGCACTGGAACCAGTTGCAGGGAATCTCGGCGAACACAGCCTGCGCGAAACCGTTCTTGCAATTGAAGAGCTCCCAGTCGGGCAGCAGCGGCGCGGGCTGCGGGCCCATGTAGGCCCACAGCAGGCCGGCCTTTTCCTGCACGGGGTAGGCCTTGATCTTCGTGTTTTTGCGCATGCGCGCGTCGGGGTCCAGCGTTTCTTCAAACGGCTGGTGGATGCACTGGCCGCTCGTGTCGTACTGCCAGCCGTGGTAGCTGCAGCGCAGGCCGCACTTCTCCACGTAGCCGTACGACATGTCGGCATTGCGGTGCGGGCAGCGGCGGTCGACGAGGCCGTAGTTGCCGCTCAGGTCCTTGTAGAGTACGAGGTCCTCGCCAAGGATGCGCAGCGGCTTCACGGCCTTGTCGTCGAACTCGCTGGCGCCGGCGATCGGGTGCCAGTAGCGGCGCAGGTAGTCGCCCATGGGCTTGCCCGGACCCACTTCGGTCAGCAGGCGGTTCTTTTCTTCGCTCAACATGCATCGTCTCCTTGTCTGCGGGTGTGTAGGGTCAGTCGGCGCGGATGCCGAACTCGCGCACCAGCTTGCCGAAGCGCTGGTCGTCGTCGGCGATCTGGCGGGCCAGCACGGCCGGCTCGCCGCCCACGGGCTCGATGCCCAGCGCGGCCATGCGGGCCTGCACGTCGGGCATCTTCAGGATCTCGTTGACGTGGCGGTTGAGCGTCTGCACGACCTCGGCCGGCATGGCCTTGGGCCCGAGCAGGCCCATCCAGGCGCTCACGTCCATGTCGCGGTAGCCCAGCTCCAGGAAGGTGGGCACGTTGGGCATGAGCTTCGTGCGCTGGCGTTCGGCCACGGCCAGCGGCACCAGCTTGCCGGCGGCGATGTGGCCTGCCACCGCGCCGGGCGTGATCCAGCCCACGCTCACGTGGCCGCCCAGCGTGTCGTTGACCACCGGTGCCACGCCGCGGTACGGCGCGTGGGCAATGGCCACGCCGGCGTCCTTGTTGAAGAGCTCGCCCGCGATATGCATCGGCGAGCCCGCGCCCGGCGTGCCGTAGGTGAAGGCCTTGCCGGCCTTGGCGCCGGCCACGAGCTGCGCCACGTTCTGGATGCCGCTCGTGGGCGCCGTGACCATCAGCACCGGGATGTTGCCGGTCTTGACGATGGGGGTGAAGTCTTTCACCACGTCGTGCGCCACGCCGGGGCCGGCCTTGAGCACGTGCTGCGCGATGGGGAAGGTACTGGGCGTGAAGAGCAGCGTGTAGCCGTCGGCCGGCGCCTTCGCGACCCAGGCGTTGCCGATCATGCCGCTCGCGCCGGGGCGGTTGTCGACCAGCACCGGCTGGCCCAGGCGCTGCGCGAGCTTCTCGGCGTAGGTGCGCGCGATGGCGTCGGTGTCGCCGCCGGCCGGGTAGGCGACGACCAGGGTGATCGGCTTCGCAGGCCACGATTGCGCCAGCGCCGCTGTCGCGGCGCACAGCAAAAGAATGGCTCCTGCAGCGGCACGGACCATGTTTCGTTGGTGGAACATCTTGCGTTTTCCTTCTCGGTGAGACGACGTGGGGGTGTCGTCGGACTGTAGGAATGGCGCCGCGCGGCCAGAAGATATAGTTTCACTGGATGAACCTTTTTTCTTCGGAGGCGGCATGTCGGACACCAGCGGCGCGCACAGCGTGAAGTCGATCGACGCCCTGCGCCGCGGGCTCGACGTGATGCTGGCCATCCAGCGTTCGTCGGCCGTCACGCTGCAGGAGCTGCACCGGCAGACCGGCTTGTCGAAGGCCACGCTGCTGCGCATCCTGAAGACGCTGCAGCAGGCCGGATGGGTGGAGCGCAACGAGCTGGAGAAGCGCTACGTGCCCACCTCGGCCACCGGCCAGTCGGGCGCCGCTGCAGCATGGCGCACGCGGCTCACGGCCCTGGCCGCATCGCCGCGCGCCACGTTGCAGCGGCTGGTGCCGTGGCCGATCGACCTCGGCGTGCGCGACGGCACGGCGATGCTGATCCTCGACACCGACCGGCCGCGCAACGGCCTCGCGGTGAACTACCGCGCACTGGGCTTTCGTCCGCCGATGCTGCTGTCGTCGCTCGGGCGTTGCTACCTCGCGTTCTGCCCCGAGGACGAGCGGCGAGAAATCGTTGCCGCACTGGCGCGTTCACCCAACGATTTCGACCGCGGCGCGCGGCGCCCCGACAGCATCCGCCGCATGGTGGCGCATGCGCGCGACCAGGGCTACGCGGCGCGCGACCCCACGTCCACCAGCCTCGATTCGCCCGACCGCTTCGGCGCGGTGTCGGTGCCGGTGCGGCTGGGCGAGCACGTGGTGGGCTGCCTCAGCTGCGCATGGCTGCCGGCGGTGAAGAGCGAGCGCGAGATCGTGTCGGCGCACCTGGGCGACCTGCAGCAGGCCGCGCAGAGCATCGAGCGCCGGCTGCGGCAGGACGGCCTCGGCCTGCCGCCTGCGAGCGCGTGAAGAAGCAGCGTCAGAACTCCGCGTCGAGCTCGTCGATCTCGTCGGGCTCCTGCAGCGCGGCGGCCACCCATTCCTTCATGGCGGGCAGTTCCATCACGCGCTTGCAGTACGCGGCGCACACGCTGTCCAGCGCCACGTCGTAGCTCAGGAAGCGCGTGACCACGGGCGCGTACATCGCGTCGGCCATGCCGGGCTGCTTGCCGAACAGGAAGGGGCCGCCGTAGGCCTTGAGGCACTCGCGCCAGATGGCGACGATGCGGTCGATGTCGCCCTGCGCGCGCGACCACACCTTGAAGTTCTTGAAGCGGGCCTTGATGTTCATCGGCAGCGCGCCGCGCATCGAGGCGAAGCCCGAGTGCATCTCGCCGCAGATGGCACGGCAGTGCGCGCGCGCCGCGGCATCGGCGGGCAGCAGGCCGGCCTTGGGCTTGATCTCGTTCAGGTACTCGCCGATGGCCAGCGTGTCCCACACCTTGATGCCGCCGTGCTGCAGCGAAGGCACCAGCATCGACGACGACAGCAGCAGCATCTCGGCCTTCATGGCCGGGTCGTCGGGCGGAATGACCTTCTCGCTGAAGTCCAGCCCCGCGAGCCTGCACATCAGCCAGCCGCGCAGCGCCCACGCGCCATAGTTCTTGCTGCTGATCGTGAGAACGGGTTTGGCCATCGCGACACTCCTTGGACGATGCGTGCTGTGTGCAAGCGCCGTGCCACGAGTCGCCATGCTTGTTGGCCCACAACTTGCCTGCAACCCGTGCATGCTGTACCGCGCTTACCAGAACCAGGCCGACCTGCTCTCGCCATGGCGGCTCACCGCGCAGTACCTGGGCCGCGCCCTCTGGCAGGACGGCACCGAGCGCACCGCGCTGCGGCGCATGGCCGCGCGCTGCGAGGTCTTCTCGCGCATGCGGCTCACCCACACGCGGCCGGCCTACGGCATCGACAGCGTGGTGGTCGACGGCACCGACGTGCCCGTGCACGAAGAGGTCGCGCTGGTCTCGCCTTTCGGGACGCTGTTGCACTTTCGCAAGGCACACACCGAAGCGGTGCACCCGCGCGTGCTGCTGGTCGCACCACTGTCGGGCCATTTCGCCACGCTGCTGCGCGAAACCGTGCGCACCCTGCTGCGCGACCACGACGTGTACCTGACCGACTGGCACAACGCGCGCGACGTGCCGCTGTGGCAGGGCCGCTTCGGGCTGGACGACTACACGCTGCAGCTGATGCGCTTCGTCGAGGCCGTGGGCCCGGGCGCGCACATGGTCGCCGTGTGCCAGCCCTGCGTGGCCGCGCTGGCCGCGACCGCGCTGATGGCGGAAGACGATCACCCGGCCACGCCGCGCAGCCTCACGCTGATGGCGGGACCGGTCGATTGCCGCATCAACCCGACCGGCGTGAACGTGCTCGCGACCAGCAAGCCCATCGAGTGGTTCCGCCGCAACCTCATCAGCCACGTGCCGTGGCCGCATGCGGGCGCGATGCGGCGCGTGTACCCCGGCTTCCTGCAGCTCACGGCCTTCATGAGCATGAACCCCGAGCGCCACAAGAAGCAGTTCGAGG
Source organism: Variovorax sp. GW458-11-26-14-LB1 (assembly GCF_059423965.1). Lineage (NCBI taxonomy): Bacteria > Pseudomonadati > Pseudomonadota > Betaproteobacteria > Burkholderiales > Comamonadaceae > Variovorax > Variovorax sp. GW458-11-26-14-LB1. The sequence continues at coordinate 3,603 of NZ_JBWKYW010000026.1, read as the reverse complement.
ACATGGAGCGCCTGCTGGTCGAGGGCGAACTCGACAAGGCCCGCACCATCGCCGAGTTCTACGACGAGTACCTGGCCGTGAACGACCTGCCGGCCGAGTTCTACCTGGAGACCGTCGAGCGCGTGTTCCAGACCTACGACCTGCCGCGCGGCGTGCTCACCGTGGCCGGACGCACCGTGAACCCTGCGGCGATCCGGCGCACCGCGCTGCTCACGGTGGAAGGCGAGCGCGACGACATCTGCGCGGTCGGCCAGACCGTGGCCGCCCAAGACCTGTGCAGCGGCATCCGCCCGTACCTCAAGACGCACCACCTGCAGGCCGGCGTGGGGCACTACGGCGTGTTCAGCGGCAGCAAATGGAACACGCAGATCTACCCGCGCGTGCGCGAGACGATCCACGCGGCCGACGAACTGCACTGAGCGCAACCCGCGTTCAATCTGGCAGAGACCGCGGGGGCTTTGGTTGCCCGAACACCCCCGGCTTCCTACAATCGACCCTATGAACGTCATGGTTTTCATCCCCGGTTTCGATCGCGCGGCGGCCTCTGCGGCCCCGGGCGACGCGCGCGTGCGCGCACCCGCGGCGATGACGGCGAGGTCGCAGCAGACCCTCGCACATCCCTGAGCCCGGCGGTCAGCCTCCTTTTTTCTTCAGCGCACATCGACCGTCGGGCACCCGCCCCGCGCGGTCGCGCGTCCTGGCTTTGATCCGCCCGGGCGACGCACCACTTCCCCCAGCGTCCGACCTTCTTTCCGCCTCCGGCCCCGTGCCGCGCGGAAGGACCTCGCCCGCTTCGCCGTCGTGTTTCGTCGTGAGGATTTCCCCATGGTGGCTCTTGCCTGCTCCCCTTCCGTCCCTTTTTCGCCTTTGCCTGCCCTGCCGCCCTGGCCCGCATGGCTGTCGTTCGACGCGCTGCGCCGCCGCCTGCTGCGGCCGGCCGAGCTGCGCATCGACGTCGATCCGAAGAAGGGTCGCCCGAGCGAGCCGCTGACACCGGTGTACGAGCGCATGCGCGCCATGGGCGAGCGCGTGCAGGACCTGCCCGCGCTGCGCCTGGACGACCCCGACCTGCGCGCACGTTTTCGCGAGGCCGACGGCGAGACCTACGTGTACATCGAGGACGTGCGCCACCAGCGGCTGGTCGGCTACACCGTGTTCAACCGCCTGATCGAACTCGACCGCCGCGCCGACCGCCACATCCGCGCGCCGCATTCGCAGTACGACCCCGCCTACCAGCGGCGCGGCCTGGCCACGGCCGTGTACCGCTGGGCACTGGGCAGCGGCATGTGCCTGATGAGCGGCGCGCGCCAGTCGCCGGGCGCCCACGCGCTGTGGTTGCGCCTGGGGCGCGACTACACGACGGGCTTTGTCGACTTGCGCGAGAAACGGCTGAGCTACCTGGGCGACGAGGTGGACGGCGACACGCTGTCGCAGCTGCACACGCGCATGTTCATGCTCGGCGAAGGCTGGACGCTGGAGCGTTTCAGCAGCGAAACGCGCATGGCGATGTTGGAAACTGCCTAAGCCTGCGGCAACCGCTCGCGCAAAAACCCGATGAGCTCCTGCGCCGCCACGTTGCGCATCGGCCCCGGCAGGTAGGCCAGCACCACGCGCCGCTCGATGCGCGGCGCCGACAGCGGCACCACGGCCAGCTCGGGGTCGCGCAGCGACGAGGTGTACAGCTGCGGCATCAGCCCCAGCGCCTGCCCGCTGCGCACCAATGCATAGAGCGTTTCGGAATAGCTCACGCGGTACGGCTGCGCGCCCTGCGCGAACTGCGCGCGCGCCGGGTCGCCCAGCGCCGGCATGCTGCCGCTTTCGAACAGCACGAGGCGCTCGCTGCCGATCGCCTCCCAGCGCGCCTCGCCGGCCGCCGCCAGCGCGTGGTCGCTGCGCACCACCAGCACCAGCGGATCACGGAACAGGTCGATGCATGCCAGGCCGCCCGGCGGCTCGGTGATCGCGGCCACGGCCATGTCGAGCTGGCCGCTGCGCAGCTCGGCCAGCAGCACCGTGGAGGGCGCGTCGCGCCAGGCCAGCTCCACCTCGCCGCGCTGCTGCAGGAAGCCGGCCGCCGCCGCCGCGACGCGCGCGCTGGCCGAAGGGATCACGCCCACGCGCACGTAGGCCCGGCCGCGCTGCACCGTGCTCTCGATGTCGCGCAGCGCCACCTCGAAGGTGTGGACCAGGAAATCGGTGCGCGCCAGCACCTCGGCGCCGACGGGCGTGAGCTCGAGCCGGTGGGTGGAGCGGGTCAGCAGCTCGGCGCCGAGCAGCTTTTCCATCTGCTTGATCGCGTTGCTCAGCGCGGGCTGCGTGATGGCGAGGCGGCGCGCCGCGCGGCCGAAGTGCCCTTCCTCGACCAGCACCGAGAAACACTGCAGCTGGCGCAGCGTGAGCGCACGCAGGGGCAAGGCGGCCATGGGCGTCCTGGTTATCGATTCAATGAATCAAATTATAGAAATTCAAAATTTTCCTTATGAGCACGCACTGCCTAGACTGCGCCGCATGACCCTTGCCGCGCCTGCGCCCGCCACCGCTCCTTTCACGCTCGAAGCGATGCTGCACGCCATTCCCAAGGTGGAGCTGCACTGCCACCTTTTCGGCACCGTGCGCCACGAGACCTTCCGCCAGCTCAACCGGCGCGCCGGTGCGCCGCTCGCCGACGCGGAAATCGACGGCTTCTACACGCGCGGCGAAAAGCCCGTGGGCGTGCTGCGCGTGCTGCGCGCGCTCGACGCCCAGCTGGTGCGCAGCGCCGACGACCTGTACCAGCTCACCCTCGAATACCTGCAGGACGCGGCCTCGCACCAGGTGCGCTACGCCGAGTTCTTCTGGAACCCGACCGGCACGGTGCACGGCTCGGGCATTGCCTACCCGCTGGCGCAGGGCGCCATCGTCCGCGCGATCCACGATGCGCAGAAGGCGTTCGGCATCACCGGGCGGCTCATTGCCGCCATCGACCGCGAGGCCAGCGCCGAGGCGGCCGTGGAGATGGTCGAGTGGGTCCAGGCCCACCGCTGCGACGAGGTGATCGGCATCGGCATCGACTACCGCGAGAACGACCGGCCGCCCGAGCTGTTCGCACGGGCGTATGCCGAGGCGAAGAAGGCCGGCCTCAAGACCACCGCGCACGCCGGCGAGTTCGGCATGCCCTGGACCAACGTGCGCACCGCGCTCGAGCTGCTGCAGGTCGACCGCATCGACCACGGCTACACGGTGGTCGACCAGCCCGACTTCGCGCGCCAGTGCGCCGAGCGCGGTGTGATCTTCACCGTGGTGCCGACCAACTCCTACTACCTGCGCACGCTGCCGCCCGAGCGCTGGGCGCTGGACCACCCGATCCGCCGCATGCCCGGCCTGGGCCTGCGCATCCATCCGAACACCGACGACCCGACGCTGCACCAGGTCACGCCCACGGGCGCCTGGCTGATGATGGTGCGCGACTTCGGCTTCGGCCTGGACGACCTGCGCGGCTTCATGCACAACGGCCTGGACGGCGCGTGGATCGACGACACGCAGCGCCGCCAGTGGCGCGCCGAATGGAGCGGCGCCTTCGACGCGCTGCGCGCCCGCCTGCCCTCCGAGCCCACGCCTTCCGCC